>NZ_JAVRCK010000021.1:0-101644 GCF_034530815.1 Nostoc sp. DedSLP03 | reverse complement strand
CTGCTGATTTTATCACCCAGTCAGTTTAAAAGATGTTGGTAATGACAAGCCTTTTAAGAGTGGGTTCCTTCTGCCTTCTGCCTCCTGCCCTCTGCCTTCTGAAAGTCGGGGATTCAGATCCGCAACTTTCTTGTTGACCAGTTAACTCAGAAAAATTATGCAAAAAATTCATATTTATGCACAGCAGGGAGATATTGCAGGAGTCGCACGTAAAATAGCCAATGGGGTTGATATTGAGCGCCTAGACGAGTATTCCCAGCAAACACCATTAATGTGTGCGGTTAGCAGCGCCAATGCAGGTATTGATATGATTCGCTTCCTCTTGGAACATGGCGCGAATGTGAATGCTGTTCAACAAGAATCTCAAAATACCGTACTTGGGTTGGCTGTGCAGTCAGGAAATCTAGATAAAATCCAATTGATTCTGGATGCTGGAGCAGATATTAACTATCAAAGCCCAAATGGATATGATGTCTTAATCAATGCTATGTATGGTCGAGATATCTTGCAAGATCAAAACTTAATATCAACTTTGAATTTACTCATTTCTAGAGGTGCTGCTGTCAATGGCATCAGTAGCTATGGTGAGTCTGCAATCAAAGTAGCTGCTCATCTTGGGAGATTTGATGCTGTCAAATTATTATTGAACGCGGGTGCTAACCCAGAGCAACTGGGATGGACTCAATTAATGCACGCTATAGTTTTTGGGAGCTTAGAGCAAGTATTGTTATTGCTAGAGCAAGGAGCAGATCAAGATGTGCGTGATTGTTGGCATAGAACCCCTTGGTTATTGAGTATTCAGGTGGGTGAACTACCTAAAGCCAAATTACTCCTAGCTGCAAGAGCAAATCACAACGATGTGGGAAACTGCGGAAAAACACCGTTAATGTATGCAATAGAAAATAATAGGCTCGAAGTCCTACAGTGGCTAATTGCAGAGGGATTTGATATTGAAGCCACTGATGACTTTAGTAACACTGCGTTAATAATCGCAGCAGAGCATGGTGCTACTGATTGCGTCAAAATTTTACTAGAAGCTGGCGCAAACCCTAGCAGAATCAATAATTGCGATGAAAAAGCCATCAAGATAGCTACAAACAAGGAAATTGTTAGAATGTTAATTGCAGTTGGCGAAGATGTGAGCGATATTAACGATGATATGCGGCGATCGCTGACCGGCATTGCTAACAGTAAATTCTCATTATCACAACTATCGCCAAAACAATATTTTGCTGGCAAACATCCGCGCTTTGGTAAAGCTAATCCAGAATTGATGAAAATCCCCTTTTGGCAGGCGATGGTTTGTGAGGGTTGTTCTGCTTATACAGCCAAAAATATTTTTAACGATAGAGAGAATTGGCAAGATAAAGCATGGTGCTATGAGCGATTTGGCAGAACCATTACACAATTACCAGATGGCAGAATTGTCGAAATTGCTGGTGAGCATGAAGACTACTACGATCCTGATTTTTGTATATATAACGATGTTGTAGTTTATCAAGGTGATGGTAATTTTCAGATTTTCGGTTATCCCAAAGATATTTTTCCGCCAACTGATTTTCATTCGGCTACATTAGTTGGAAAATACATATATATTATTGGTAATTTAGGATATGCCGATGCAAGAATTTATAATGAAATTCCAGTTTATAGATTAGATTGGCATACATTTAAAATAGAAAAATTATCAACAACTGGTAATAAACCAGGATGGATTAGTCATCACAAAGCTTACTACAAAGAACAAGATAAAATTTATATTACTGGTGGTAAATTATGTGTAGGGGGTAATGAAAAATCAGAAGATTATATAGATAATTCGGTTGATTACGTCTTAGATTTAATCAACTTAACTTGGAGTCGCGCTACTGTTTAAATATAAATCTATCTCTGACTACTGGAGTTCATTTAATTTGGTGATATAAAGATTTTCAGAAAAGGAATTATCATTGCCTCAAACCTTCCAGATGTTGGGTAGGTGTTTGCTATCATCTAAGGCTTTCACCCTTTCCTACATCCTCGATGCTTTCTTTTAAAGTCCCTATTGATTAGCTCTTTGTTCACTAGCTCGATCAACTCGCTGCCACAGTTCACGGTCTTCTCGATAAATAGCTAACGCTGCAATCGCATCTTTTGCATCAATGTCTTTTCCTTGAGCCACTAGTGAAATCAGGAAATCTATTGCTTTATCTTGTCGCAGCATCCCAATTGCTAGTAACAATGTGCGGCGAAGTTCCACGTTCCTTGTTTGCCCCCAGCAATTTTTGAGAAGATCGAATGCTTTCTCTAATCGTGATTCACCCAACGTCAATGCTGCTAACTCACAAATTTGCTCCTTTGGGTCAAAAAGAAAACCAGCAACTATTGCAAATGAATCAGCCGGAGCTAGTTGTAACAAAGCACTGAAGCACTCCGAAATCACCTCTGGTGCTCGATCGCCGATGCGGGTTTTTAAACGAAGTAAAGGTACACCTTGGGGATTTCCTGTGTAGGCGATCGCTTTTGCAGCAGCAACTCTTGCTTCTGGTTTGGGATCAGCTAGTAAATCGGCTAATTCATTCATTACATCTGAGTAGTTCATTCTCACCAGACCTAAAGCACATATACCCCGAAGATGGGCAGCAGTATCTTCAACTCCTCCCCATACTGGCTCCATCTGAATATGTCGAATCCCTTGCAAAAAAAGGTTTTCATCGCTGTATTCTAAGTGATACAGTGTTTGTGCTATCTCTTTCTTGACAAGACAATTTTGGTCTACTTGTGCGGGTTTGACCATCATTCGAGCAAAAGCTTCTACAAGATCGCCAACCAACTCAGTAATAGTGGATTCGCCGACTATCTTGGCTGCTTGGGCAACAGCCATAGAATATTTACTCTTAAGAACTTGGCGTAAAATTACGATCCCTTCTTCACTTGTGGGATGCCGTCGAATTCGGGCAAGAATAGATAAAGTTTCTTCTAGTTTTTGTGATTTCGGCATACGCCATCCTACAACTAGGCGCTCTGTTTTGGACTTCAAGCATTTACTATAAAAGTAGGGAATTATAATTTGCCAAAGCGCATTCCTCACTTTTTAACTACGAATTATTAATAAATATTACTGTCCCAAATAACGCCAAAGCTTTTGATAGTCCACTTGTACTATAATACCATTAAGTATTTTATTTTTAGTAAAGTTTGGGGGTTTAACTTCCCTGCTTCTATCAAGCAACTCGTTTTGATACCTAAACTAAATCCCCGTTACTTTCAACATAATTGCAAATTGTTTTAATGTCCTTGGGAATGGATGATTCAATGAGAGGGCAAACGCTTAGGTTTTAGCTGATAAACTAATGGATTATTCAATTGCGATTACAACTCTCAAACATTCAGATCCTATCTTGGCAAGGCTAATAGAAATTATTGGAGATTGCAAACTCTATCAAGTACAACAAACTGGAGACTTGCTCTTTTCTCTATCTCGGTCAATTCTTTACCAGCAAATTTCCGGCAAGGCTGCTGGGAGCATTCATAGCAAATTTTTGCAACTTTATCCTCATAGCCCTTTCCCTACCGCTTTAGATATTCTCAACACCCCAGATGACGTTTTGCGAGGAGCAGGTATTTCACGCCCCAAAGTTTTGTATTTGAAAGACCTTGCCCAAAAAGTTCTAGATGGATTGCCTACGCTAGATCAATTGCAGGCAATGGAAGATGAATCAATTATCGAAGCTTTAACACCAATAAAAGGCGTTGGGCGTTGGACGGTGCAGATGCTGCTTATGTTTCGTTTACATCGGCTTGATGTTCTACCTGTTGATGACTTAGGTATTCGTGCAGGGATTCGCAGAGTTTATAGTTTAGCAGAACTTCCTAATAAAAAGACTGTAGAAGATTTAGGACAAATGTGGAAACCCTATCGTTCTATTGCCTGTTGGTATCTGTGGCAAAGTTTAGAGATAAAAGATAACTAAACAATAGCAACAATAATCCGCTGTTCCACAGATTTCCTCGCTCAACGTCTCTACTAAACATAAAATTAAATTGTCAAGGGCTAAGAATTATGGGATTGTATTCGCGAGTTATCTTTCCACGTCTTCTCGACTGGAGTTTGTCAGTTCCAAACTTAGCTAAATATCGTCAGAAATTGTTAGCTGATGTAACAGGAGAAGTTCTAGAAATTGGTTTTGGAACTGGATTAAATTTGGCTTACTATCCTTGTAGTATTCATAAAATCACTACAGTTGACGTGAATCCTGGAATGAATGCTTTGGCAAACAAGCGGATTAGTGATTCTGGTATCATAGTTGAACGACTCCTGCTATCAAGTGAAAATCTCCCGATGCTTACGGCAGCAAGCTACGCATCGCTCTAAGCTTAGGAAAAACCAATATTGAACTTTGTTTACATAACTTGAAAAAACAATCACTAATAAATGTTCAGTGCGGTTAAAATGGTAATTTCTTATACTGCAACAATAGATGTAGCAACATGAAGCCATTGTGGAGAACTACCATAATCTTAACTGCGTAGTTTACCGCCGCAGGCATCGCCGGAGCTACCATCATCGTTATCTCGATTTTTCAAAGAACTAACCAGCCATCCATTGCCCTTACCGAACAATGGATAGCTACACAAGTGGCAGATGGGGACAGCATTACAGTCCGCCAAACCGATGGCAGCCAAATGTCAGTTGAACTTTGTGGAATTGATGCCCCGGAAGTGAAACAAGGTGAAGTGCCAGCACAAGCATTGAGCAATGAAGCAAAACAGAAACTAACTCTTGCTAATCGCGACTGCCCATAACCAACTGATGATCGTTCCAGTAGCAATTTTCAAAAATATACAAGACGAAGAGACGTTTGTAATTCATATTAGGCATTATTTATTAATGAAGAGAGGCGTTACGCTTGATGTAAGGAAATAAACTTAGTTAAGATCCCGAAATGTCCTCACCACAAATCCAATCTTACGGTTGTAACAACTCTCAAGACCAGCCTTTATCCACTCTGCCGTCGTGGAAAATCAAACTGCTGTATGACGGTCAATGTCCCTTGTGTCTGCGTGAGGTTAACTTTTTGAAGAAGCGGGATGCGGGTCGAGGGCTGGTGGCGTTTGTAGATATTGCAGCTGATGACTACAACCCCCAAGCACATGGCGGTGTTAACTATGAAACTGCAATGGGGCGTATTCATGCTGTGTTGCCAGATGGAACACTAGTTAAAGATGTTGAGGTTTTCCGTCGCATTTACGAAATTCTAGGGATGGGTTGGGTCTATGCTGCAACTTCCTTACCAGTTATCGGTACTATTGCCAACTTCCTATATGGGATTTGGGCTGATTGGCGACTTTTCTTAACAGGACGACCAGATTTAGCGACTATTGTACGAGAGCGTTCTTCTCAACTTGCTTGCAAGACCCAAAGCCGTTGTCGCTTAATAGATGGAAATGACTAAGCCCAGTTTCACAAAAAACGATGTCTTACTAAAGCTGAAGTCACAGGTGAAGAGGTATAGCGCATCATTGAGGCGCTGCTGGAAAAATTGGTAGTGATGGTGCAGGAGTAGGGGAATGTTGGGGCGATCGCTCTACTCCTACAGGAGCATTAGCTACAAGCATAAGCTTACATTTCCAAAAATCCATTTTACCTTAAATTATTTGTTTGTGTTAGTCATTCACACAACTTGAGTACTAGAAAAAAATCATCCTCTTTAGTCAGCCAAATTATCATTTGGACATCTCACTTTCATGATGCCAATCTGTTCGGCTCAAGCGATAAACAAAGCACTCATCGTCACCGAATCGTCGATATTGAATAAATTTGAAGCCAAGACGTTCATAGAAGCGGTGAGCGCGAGTATTACTAGTAGTCTGCCAACCCAAAATTGCTATGTTTGGACTGGGAAAAGGGAAAAGGGAAAAGGGGAAAAAATTAAAACCTTTTCCCTTTTCCCCTTACCCTTTACCCCGCCAAGTTTCCTTGGCGAACTACTAGCTAGTGGATCGATGATTACAGCCTGTAAGACTACAACATAGCCAGAAAAAATTAATTTATAATGATTGCTTGCTATAAAAATGTTTTCCTCAGTTACCTGTAAGATTGAAAGTTAATCTCGTCAGTTATGCTTTTTAGCCGATGAAGATACCCAATAAATGTGACAAAGTGGTAGAGATTCGAGCCGAAATAGCCAGGCCAAATCGTCAATTTATTGCATTAATTGGTCAGCGTTTATGAGTAACCCTATTTCACATGAAGAAGAGCCAGACTTTGATTTGTCTATTCAAGAGAACCTAAAACAGCTTTCCGCTCAATTGGGATCTCCTTTAGATGATACATCAGTCATGCAAATATACCAGAATGCATCCGATCTACTTAACCACCTTTCCCCATCACCCCTTACTTTTGCCCGTGTTGCAGGAACATTACTGGTTTACCAAGTCCAAAACACAGAATCCGAAGAGATAAAGTGGTTCAATTCTCAAATCAAACAATGCTTAAATGAAGAAGAAGTTGAGGAGTTGATTGAATCCATATATCGCACTGATGCTTTGTGATTACTCCCCGTCATTGCAGAGGTTAAAATACAGACAAACCTGAAAATAGTTCTGTTATCTTTGCTTTGGGTGTAACTTTTTTTGTGCAAGGTAAAGACTATAACCCGCCTCGGCGTGAGCGTGTTCTTCAATGCCAGTCTCAGTAAGAATTTCCTATATGCCCAAATCCTGATAATCCAGATGCTTGTAACGTTTACAAGGACTTACAGTTTCCAGAGGAGGTATACGAGCATATGGACGAATATCATGGACAAAAGGCAGAAAAACAATATATCCATTAGCTTTGTACCTCCTAATGAAATTTTATAGATTTAGATTCGGTAAGCTTCTGCATACTCGGATTTGAGGAATAACAACAAACCAATCCTCTAAAACTTCTGCTGTTATCTTATCTTTTTTTATGTGATGGTAGATATATTTAACTGTCACTTCATGGCTCTGGAATTCAAAATGACCAGCTTGAATTCCTTTGTTTCTTAAAAATTCTGTTGCGTTGTGAGATAAACAAACGATTTTTTGATTGTGGTGTGTAAAAATGCTCCAACCATTTCCAGAAGAGTTAGCTTTTAGCTCAATTGGACTACCCTCAATTAAGTTTTTAATTCTTTTCTGTTGATTTTGAGTAATTTGAGATCCTAAGTGAACATCACCTGGAGTGAAATCAAAGTAATAAAGTAATTGAGGAAGTTGAATCTCAGGATAAATAGTTTCTTGAGGAGTTAAACTAGCATCTTGTACAAAATTGTTCTTTTGAGTATAACAAACAATTAATTCTTCTTTTGCACGAGTCATAGCGACATAAAATAGCCGACGTTCTGATTTGATTATGCCAGTGTTAGCTTGAAACCCATTACCTAATAGTATGACTTTACGGAACTCTAAACCTTTTGAGCCATGACAACTAGTAACTAGAACTGACTTGTTTTCTATAAAATATTCACCATTTTCATTAAACTCAAAGATAGCAGTTAATATTTCATCAACACTAATGGGCAGCGCCAGATTTTCAGACCCATAGCCTCGCTCCTGATCTAAATCTATAGCGATATTGATTAAGGTTTTAACGGTAGTTTCTGTTAAGCTACGACCAGTACGTTCAAAAAAGTCCTCAAATCTTTGCTGAACTGATTCTTCAGGATTTAAAACTAGGCTATAGTCTTTCTTTAAAGCATTAATTAGTAGATGAGTAGAACGATTCTTGACTAGAGGTATAGTATTAGTCTTCAAGGCATAAGTAGAAATATTTTCTTTTTCTAATAGCAATCTTATAGGATTAAGTTCATCCCAGTTACGTGCTAAAATAGCAATCTCATTTGGGGAAATACCTGAATCAAGCCATGTTTGGATTTTATCTTTAATCCACCCTGCCTGCTGGAATGTGTTATTGAATTGCAAAGCTACAACAGGCTGTCCCTTAGTTCCCTGCCTCTCATGGTTGATATGAATTTGTTCTTCTGGAGCCTGTTTACATCGTTCTGGATTTTTTTGAATTAACTTATTAGCAACTTCAATAATATTTTCTGTAGAACGGTAATTTGCAGTCAGCAATAATCTTCTTGCCTTGTATTCTTCTTTAAATTGAAGAATATATTTCGGATTAGCACCATTAAATTCAAAAATATTTTGGTCGTCATCTCCAATTACACAAAGATTAATTTGTACCGACTTAGTTTCATCTTCTGAGTCATTTAATCCTGTAATTGACTTGATTAAGCGATACTCTTTTTCACTAACATCTTGATACTCATCAACAAAAATGTATTCTAATTTTCCTAATAATTGAATTCGTCGCGCTTGAGTATCTTCATCTGCATCTTCAAGTTCTTCGCCTTTCTCTATTAGTTCATAAGCTTCTACCAAAAGCTGATCAAAATTTATGGCTTGAGCTTTTGTCTGTTCGCCTATTGTGCGTCCTAAAAGTGCTAGTGCTAAACCGTGGAATGTAAAAACTTGAATTTGAGATGCTTGTTCCTCAAGAAGATTCCGCAACCGCAGCCGTAATTCCCTAACTGCATTACGGTTGTAAGCTAAAACTAAAATACGCTTCGGCTCAACTCGCTTAACCTTTACAAGATAAGCAATCCGGTGAACAATAGTTCTTGTTTTACCAGAGCCAGGGCCTGCTATCACTGCTATTGCTGGGTCTGAGGCAAGAACGATTTCTTTTTGAGCAGGGTTAAGCGGTTCTAGAATACGCTTATATTCTTCTGGAAGAATTGGTCTGGTAATCTCTTGTGCCGAAAATTGATACTTTGAAATAAATTCTTCTTGATTTGTGCCAAAGTAATCACTAACGAATTGCTGACGCTGTTCTGCTGACTTAAGTTTTCCATATTGCACCATGTAATGAGTGCGGCGGGTTTGTTTATCATAGTGAGCTTCAACTTCAGGATAATGGCGCGTTACTGTAGAAATCCTTGCATTTTTTATTACACGAATTTTTAGCGACTGTTGAAAGAGATTCAGTCCATCACTTAAACGAATAACTTTTCTTTGATGTAACCATAAAAGAATAAATTCTAATTCTTTGTTATCCCAATCAAGTTGAGTTTTTTCAATAACTCCTTTTGAAAGTCTTCCTAATTCGCACTTGAGAGGTAACCTTGCCCCAGTTTTATCTTCTAAAGCTTGGTATAAAACTTCTAATACACTTGTCGTTAAAATTTTATGCCCAGGTAAGTGTTCTGCAACTTTTATATCTTGTAATCGAACCACGTCACGAGTAATACGCTTTAACTTGACCCATTTTTGAGTAGCCCATCCTTCTAAAATATCTAGAATACTAGATGCTTTAATTTTTTTACTGTTGTCTGGATCAAGCCGTGAAGCAAGCCCACGCAGATTTATCTGTATTTCATTTTCATCACCAAACAACTCACTAAGTCCTTTGAGCAGTTGGTCTTCTAACTGGCGAATACGTTCATGTTTATTGCGGGCATCTCCTTTTACACCTTTAGTAATCACAAGTGTGATTGGTATTTCAAAAGAACATATTTCAGCCCTTTGCAATTCTCGAATTCTAGCAGTCAGGTCATGTAAACTAATGCCAGCTTCATCACTGAGACGATCTAGTGGAAACGGTTCATCATTGTTACTACAATAAGCTTTAGCTACGTGCATTGCCTGAATCAGCCGCTCAAAGTTATCTGCCTCAAATTGGGATAACTTCTTCATCTGCTTGTACTTTTCAAACTGCTCTACAGACTCAGTAAAGGTATCATGGCTTAATTCAAACTGGATAAAGCTTGAAAAATTCTCAGCTCGTTCTAATAAACCGAAGTTTTCTAGGTAATGCAGACCTACTTTAATTTTAGTGTTTTGCTGATCTGAATCTTCCCCAAACTCTTCATCAAAGTCACCCTCTTGAAAGATTTCATTAGTTGTCACCCAAAACCAATCATCCCTAGCACTCCCAAAAGTGCGATCGCGAATATGTCTGGTTGAGATGAAGACATTTTTCAACTCTTGTTCGCTTAGTTGGTTTAAACTTTGCAAGTGAAAAACTGTATCAGCATCTTTTGGGTCAAATAGTAAAGTACAAACTGCTGGCTTTTCATCACGCCCAGCCCGTCCAGCTTCTTGAATATAACCTTCTAAGTTTGCACTCATACTATGATGAATAACTACTCGTACATCCTTGCGATTAATACCCATCCCAAATGCACAAGTTGCAGTGACTACGTTTAATTTACCTGATTTGAATTCTTGCAGAACTTGTTGTTTTTGTTCTTTTCTAAGTTTCCCGTGATAATGTTTAGCTTCAATATGACTTTGTTTAAGAAGTTCTGCTAGTTTTTCGGCATTCTTACGTGTCGTTGTATAAATTAGCGTACTACCACCAAGCTTTAAGGACTCTTTAACTTGTTCCAGTAAGATTTGCTCTTTATTCCCTGCTACTGGAATCACATTAAAAGTTAGATTTTCTCTGGTTGTTGCCCCATTAATTGTACGATTAATATTTAACTGGTATTTGGCAAATAGCTTTTTAATATCTTCAACAACTGCGACTGTTGCTGTTGCAGTCATTAAAGCCATCAAAGGCATTGCAAGCTGCCGCTCTTGATATAATTCTCGAATAAATTTCGGTATGTAACGATAATCTGGTCGAAAATCGTGACCCCATTGGCTAACACAGTGAGCTTCATCAATCACCCAAAGAACCGGAGGACGCTGTTCTAGCAATGCCCGAATACTCATTGACCGCAGTTGCTCAGGACTGATATACAGCAGACCTTTGGAGCCAAAACGCAGTTCTTCAAGTCGTTGGCGGCGTTCTGCTGCTGAGAGATTACCATTAATGAAGGTGGCGAAGAAAAACCCAGCTTGTTCTAAATCTGCTACCTGATCCGCCATTAATGCTTGTAGCGGCGAAATCACGACAGTCAGCGCTTTGTGCCTTTCGTGGAACATGAAAGCTGGCAGTTGATAGCATAAGGACTTGCCACTACCAGTAGGCATCAGAACAAGCGGACGCTCATTATTAATAATTGCTTGAACAGCGTCTTCCTGTAAAGGTCGAAAACTGGGAATTTCAAAATATTCCAAGTAAGAACTGATAGCGAATTCATCTGTACTTAAAGGACGCAAATTCTCAAGTACAGCTTGGAAACCATTTAAATGTCTGAGCCAATCACAAAAAACCTGCTTCGATTCATTGGTATTGCACTCATAGTTCCAAGCCATTAATCCCGCCACGCATAATCTTGTCTCAAAATTATAAGTTTGTGGACTAGACCATATCTGCTGCAAATAGGATTGATTTATTCCTTTTAACATTGTTTCTGGCAGCATTTCTATGGCGGGTTGTTCAATCTTCAAACCAAGGCGATCGCTGAAAAATTGTTGATATGCAAGGTCTGCATCATCGCAACCACAAGTTAGGAGCCAAATATATACCTGTTGTACTTCATCAGGCTTTTTAAATAGTGCTTCTAATTGTTGACCAAGTAATAATCGAGTTGCCTGTGCGTCTTCTAGAGGATTATTACTTGAATATTCACTTTGCTTATAGTCTTTATTTAGCTTATGCGAATGCTGTAGGGGGAAAGCGAGTATTGATAGTTCTAAAGTGTCAATTATATGCCAAGAAGATAATTGAGGTTCTTGCTCAATTAGATAAGGGTAATCAAAGCGGCGTAAGTTATGACCGCATACTGCTAAATTACTATTTTTTAGCTTCCTTATTTCTTCGTAAGCTTGGTTTAAAGATTCTTCCAAAAAATCCTTTGTTAAATTAGGGGATACTAATCCTATACGAAATATCTGATTATCATTGTTAACTTCTAAATCCAAATAAGTATAAAATAATTCAATAATAGATAAGTCTTCCATATAACCCTTAATAGAATTGCGCGACTGCAATTTTATTTATCAATAATTGTTAACTTAACATACCCTGACTTTTCAGAAGATTTTAGCAGTAAGCATTGATTCATCAATAAAATAGTACAAAAATACTATTTAACTAACTCATGAATGCGTTGTCACTCCTGTTACCTAACCGCGCAATTTGTAGCGTTCGGCTGACGAATTAGAGCCAATGTCTTTAACACAACATCTTGGTCTTGCTTTCAGTTTTCCCACAACAGTGGCTTTTCTAACAGCTTGCTGAGATAGCGAATTTTGGTACACGATTTAACATCAACGCGGCTGGTGTCAGCCCAAAGCTAATATCAGAGCAGATGGGTTAATCACAATCAAAAGTAAAATCAAATTGTTGCTGCGATCGCGTCCTTTATCATCCCCAGATTCCCTCTGATCATCAAATTACATCATTAAAGCTTCAGTCCCCTTGCGGGGTAATGGTTCGTGGAAACCAAGAAATTGATTATTTCAACGTACCAGAGTATATTGTTTCAGTCCCCTTTCGGGGTAATGGTTCGTGGAAACAGTTGAACCGCGATCGCCAAGAATGCAATTTTGTGTTTCAGTCCCCTTTCGGGGTAATGGTTCGTGGAAACTCAAAGACCTCAGCTAGTAGTTCAATTTGCTGCGTGTTTCAGTCCCCTTTCGGGGTAATGGTTCGTGGAAACCTGAATGTTAGTGTTGACCCTTGGCTGTAGTTTTTAGTTAGGTTTCAGTCCCCTTTCGGGGTAATGGTTCGTGGAAACGCTTCAACAATTTGGACGGATAATAGTGGAGCATTTGTTTCAGTCCCCTTTCGGGGTAATGGTTCGTGGAAACCTGCAATAATGTTGAACGTCAGTCTCGGCTTCAAATGGCAAAGTTTCAGTCCCCTTTCGGGGTAATGGTTCGTGGAAACGGAATTCCGGCGATCTGTACATTAAATTATTATTGTGTTTCAGTCCCCTTTCGGGGTAATGGTTCGTGGAAACCTTACACTGCACTTTAACTTTTGTGGAGGAGGCAGAAGAATCTGTTTCAGTCCCCTTTCGGGGTAATGGTTCGTGGAAACTGTTTGGTGCTGAAACTTAACGAGAGTCAGCTTTCTGAGGAGCATTTTGGCAGACCTCAAAAACAGGTCGATTTCAGCCGCTATTATTGCGACCAATTCTCAACTTCCCTTAGCACTGAAACTGTGAAACTATTTGATTGTCAAGGTTCTGGCGATTTTGGCAGATCCCTAGGGTTTTTGACCCCGCTTCGACTTGCCAAATCTCAAACTGATTCCATAATCATAAGATGTGTATTTATTATTGTCTATGAGTTTGTGGAGATTGATCTATAAGCCCGTATTCTAGCTCAATCAAACCCAACAGCTTCTCCTCCACCGCAGTCAAATACGGTCGCTTCAGTTCTCCTAGATGCTTCAGCACAGTAAGGGCTGCCTCTTCCAAGTTCTCGTTTTCCCGTAATCTACTGATGCGATCGCAAAGGAGCTGCATCTGCTGACATTCCGACTCCAGGTAATTCAGTGGCTTGAGATGGTCGATTCTCACGGTGTATTCTCCATCCCACATTGTAACTGTACAACTGAATTCACCCACATGGTTGACTATCCCCCAGCATCCCCCTTTTCCTCGTAAATCAGGATTATCCTTGGCAATAATTTGGCAGACTTCCCCAACACGATAAGGATTTGGCGCTTTAGTACGTTCCATGATCCGTTGTACTACATCGCCTACAACTCTAGCAGATGGTACTTTACCTCCGGCTTCTTCCACTGCCGTCTGCCATACTTCCCATTGCTGTTGAGGTTCCAGTTTTGTTATCGGTCTAACCTGGCGTTCACTCGTAGGCAAAATTTGTGTCCCAATGGGACACATTTCCTCATTTTCAGTTTGTGTCCCAATTGGATAATTTTCCGCGTCGCTCGATTCATTTTCAGTTTGTGTCCCATTGGGACACATCTTCATCAAGTTATCAAACACAGCCGAAGCTTCGATTAATCTGTAAGGATGACGACGCTGAAATCCAAACCTGTCTTTGCAATACTCCTCAAAAGTGCTGTGGGTGGAACGGTACAGCCGACGATCACGCAATTCCATCAGCGCTTTGCCAGCTTCAAAAACTGCTCTTTCTACACGGCGCTCTAAGTGCAGGCGATCGCTTTGTTCCTCGTCGGTCAATTCCTCTACTTCAACAGCACTAACCGTAATTGTTGCTGTAGATGGATTTTCCTCAACAGAGATATCTTCATTTGCAGAGTTACTGAGTGATTTTGAATTTATCTCTGCGGCAGAGGTGGCTTTTTTACGCCTAGAAGATGGTTTAGCCATCATTCCACCCCTTTAATTCAATAGTATTTGCTCAAAATCAATGGCAAATAGATTAAGTATGTGGTGAGTTATGGTAATAATGCTCTGGGATTGAACTCGGTGGAGCATTATCATCTTCACGAGTCCTCTTGAATTTTCACAATGTCATTGACAGTTACTAACTCTCCAGACAGCACAGAGCAAATCCTTGCTAGTTTTACCAAATTATCGATATCCGCTTTTTTTAGCCTGCCATCACGGGCGACAGTCAAGGTATGTCTAGTGACTTCATTCGGGCTACCCTCAAACTGCCTATGAACTGCGTAGACAGACAAGAGGCTACCATCTTCTGTTTTGGGCCACCATTGCGAAATATCAATATATGCTTCCATCCAAACTGCTAACACGTTTTTAATGATTAACCTCCATTAACGCTTATCTGATTACAGAATAACAGCCAATCAACATACAGGCTATCAATTAACAGAATAACTGCTAATCAGCATATTGACAATCAGTTAGCAGAATATCATAATATAACTATCACAAAAGGCAACCGCCCTTAGCCTCGGAAACTTTGGAAGCGATCGCCTTTTGAAAAACCCATACATTCGTACAGGAAATACCATCATGACACATACCATTTACAGCCATCAACAGCTGCAACTGAAATCGATTGCGCGACTCAAGCAAATCTACAGCGAAATCGCCTGTACAGTCGAAGTAAGCGACAAACGCTGCAAGGATTCTTGGATTAGTGCGATCGCTAAATACCAGGCAAGCAAGATTCAGAAACTTGCCCCTGCTGCCCCCGACGAACAAGCCCTCGCCCAAGCCGAACTCGACAACTACATCGCTGACCAAGCCCAAGTTGTAGCTCCCGAACCCCTCACAATAGTCGAAATCTCGTTTGACCATCACGAATATTACGCTGGTAATCAGCTCATAGCCAGCATCAGCCATGACGACAACCACTTAACGCAACCCTGGGTAGTCATAGTCAACGACAAAGAAGTATTTCGTGCTAATACTCTAATGCGTTGCGATCGCTTCATCTGCACTCACTACAAAGACGGTTCATTACCAGTGCAGGATAAAGCAGAGGTGCAGGGGAGCAGGGGTGCAGAGGGGAAAAACCTACAACAACTTTCTCCTCTGCCCCTCTGCGCCTCTGCCCCCATGCCTTCCTCTTCTACTGAAAACCGAATCATGGCGCATATCTTCAACGAGTGCCAGAATTATGGGTTTGAAATTCTCGATGATGGCATTTACAACAACAAGGGCGTGAAACTGGGGCAAGTCGGATGCACTGACAGGAACTGGTGGGTGAAGAAGCGTTATTCAACCCAGCAGCAGTATTCTAACTCGGTGTTTGATGCTGTGCGCTCATTGTCGAGGGTGGACGTGTCTACTGATGGCAAATCCATTTTTGATGAATATTTTTTAGACCAACCCTTAGAACAGCTAACTGGCAATAAATTGCAACGACTGCTGGAGAGAACGGAGTTAGTTACAGCGTAATCTTGGGCTTCGCCTGGGAAAAGGTTAAAGGGAAAGGGGAAAAGGTAAATTTCTTCATTCCTTTCCCTCTTACCCCTTTCCCTTTTCCCTAAAACACATTCCCTTCATTCACCTATTCATCTATGCAACCCACAATCTCAATCCCTCAACACTGGGGCTACCCTCGCTTTGGTTTGGAGCAACGCACAGAACAAGGCACGATTCTAGGACTTTACTACTACCCATCTGGTACAGAGTTGGCTGAACAATTTGATCCTGGCTGGCGCTATGTGCTGATGCCTAACAAAAATTCTGATGAAATCTCGTACTTGAAAGAGGATCAAATTCAACCGCTTACACCAGAAGAATTATTCTCAGAAATTACCACAGAGATTGAGTTTTACGAACAACAGATAAATATTCTTAAACAACAGTTAGCCGTATTAACCAGAGGTTTCACAAATGCCTAAGACGGTTGACAACACCTTTGACCGTAGAGCAAATCATTTGCTGCATTCGATTCGACTTTGCGGTGGTTGTGTTCCTTTGCATCGGCTTCAGTTCCAATTCTCCGCCAAGGTTATTCAAACTCTGCTAGATAGAGAACTGGTGCAAATACAGAATACGGGACGCGGTTTTTTGTTGGAGATTGCCGAGGATTTTTAACTCTTAATCGAAGAAGAACCAATTATGAAACTTTACGCTAAGACCATTGCCCAGCCCTTACCCGATTGGGCAACTACTGTTACAAAGTGTGCAGATTTATTCGAGATTGAAATTAACGATGAACACCCAAATTTTCAATCCCTGCTTGAAGAGTTAGAAACCGAGATTGAACCAGGAATCATGGGAGTGAAAGCAGAAGATTTATGTTCACGGCTTGGCATTGAAATGTCTAACCCCAATCTGCACCACTTAGTTGAACAGACCCAAAACCTGATATCTGAAATTGCTACGCACCCAGACTACAGACAACTGCTGGACTTGGGATATCAACCTGATTTAAACGTTGCCGATGCTAGCACTGCGCTCACTTATTTGCAATGGGAGCTAGAGCGTAACCCTGAATCTTCTGTTTAGTAGAAAAGCGATTGCTTGAATATCAGCTTTTCTTCAAGCAATCGTAAAGCGCTGAAAGTTTACGCTACAAACCACTAATTATTGCACAGGTCAACAAAACATGGTTACTGAAATCAAACTAGGTTTATGCAACCCTCCCGAACCCATCTATTTGTATGTCAATCAGGGGGAAGTAGATGGCGAATCTTTCGTTTGGTATAAGTTCAACATCAGCCAAGAGAAGAAAATTCCAGTTCCCCAAAGAGCATTAACTGGGTACTTATCAGAACTCCGATTGACCACTAAAGAATTCAAAGGCAAGGACAATCTGAAGCTCGATATTGTCGTGAGTGCCGATGAACTTTATGTAGTGAGAACTGGCATTGAAACCAATTTCGCCAAAAGCTTCCTTCTCGCTGCATCATTAATTCAAGATTTCTCCAAACCACTGATTATTGTTGCTAATGCTGGCGACGAAAACACAGTTTTCTGTAATCTTTACGATGCTGCAACCAAAACCAAAATTTACAGGGAATGGAGTAGAGATTTGAATTGGGCAACTATCATTCGTGACATCCAATCTTTATTGGGTGCAACTTCAAACTCGATTCCCGAACCCCCACTGACTCCACCAAAACTTAGTGTAGTCCCTCAACCAGTACATCCTCAAGATTTACGAATCAAAAATATTCGCACCTTGCTTGATTATCCACTTGATTTAGTCAAAGAGTGGTTGGAATTTCAGGATGTTGACCGCCCAAGTCTACTTCATATTACCAAGATTAATGAACTGGTAAAAACCATGTGTTTGGCTTGGGCAGCAGATAAGTGTGAATATCCAAATCATGCCGAATCTTCATATCAAAACCAAGTTGTTGATGCTGTTGCTAGTGGTGCTGATGAGTTAACAGCAATCAGTGCATGGATGCAACAGGTGCAAACTGCAAAAGCTGGAGCAGTGTAAATCAGCATACAGGATTCAGAGTAATTTCTGAATCCTCAATTAATCAGATAGGTATTACCCATGAAAGTCATCGTCACAGTAGTCGAAAAAATCATCAGTGAAGCGCACATCAATATTCCTGATGGGCTAAATCAATCTGCAATTAAACAGCACATCGTAGACCGCTATAACACTGGGGCAATGTCCACAGATATGAACATCTTTCAAGTTGACTTTGAATCTATTACGGCTCGGATTGTACAAAGACAAGCAGACGCCAATTCTATCTCTTCAGAGAAGGAGGTAATCAAATGAGTATCAAATGGACTGATGAGGAACTCGCAATTATTGAAGAAAAAGCTGAAGTCTATACAGTCAAACAAATAGCCTCAAGCTTAAAAAGACGAGGATTCTATCGCACACCAGTTGCAATTTATCTGAAGTTAAATAGTTTAGGTTATTCAGCCCGTCCCACACTTGACAATTATAGCTGCAAGGAAATTGCCCAAGTTCTGAAATTGAATTTCTCAACTGTATCTAGATGGGTAGGAAGAGGATGGCTCAAAGCTACTAAGCGTTCTGCCAGACATTATCAAGTCAGAATTTCTCATCTCAAACAGTTTTTTGACAACCCGCCTCAATCAATTAAAAAACGTGTTGCTGCTCTTGATACTGAAGCAATTAATTACTTATTGGGGAGACGTGCATGATTGACCCAATCACTCCCTTTAAAATTCAAAAAGTTCTTGACCTCTGCTCTGGTATTGGCGGCTTCACCCTCGGTCATCTGATTAGCGGCGGTTTTGAAACCGTGGCTTTTTGCGAGATTAACTCTTACTGCCAACAAGTTCTAAATCTACGCTTCCCGCATATTCCAATTATTCCAGACATTCATGACATCACAACTGAGTCTCTTTACGGAGTCGGAGTTACAAAAGTTGACGGCATCATCGCTGGACTCCCCTGCCCTCCATTCAGCCTCGAGGGGAAACGCCTTGCCTCGAAAGATGACCGTAACCTGTTCGGAGAATTCTTTAGAATCATTTGCGAAGTTCGACTGGACTGGGCGATTGTGGAAAACGTTCCCGGACTCATCACTGCTGAATCGGGTCAATTTCTCCGTACCGTACTGTGGCAGTTTGCCCAGATGGGGTTCGATGTCGAATGGGGAATTGTTTCGGCAAGCCAAGTGGGGGCTGTCCACTTGCGAGAACGAGTTTGGATTATTGCCCACTCCCAAAGCTCAAGACGGGGTACATCCTGGAGTCAGTACACACAAGAGCGGACAAACACTGCATCTGTCGGCTGCGGTGATCATTGCAGCTTCCAGAGATCATCACAAAGTGACAACTCAGTTGAATACAAAGCCAGAGCGATCGCTCAACGTACATTTAGTGGAGGCGATGATGGGTTTCCCACAAGGTTGGACAGATGTCTCCTTACCCACGCAGGACTTACAGATTGCCTTACTGCTGCCACAGTCCCCAGCTTCAGTCGGCTCAGTCGTAGAGAAATTGCAGCGCTTACGCTCTATTGCCAACAAGAATATCGCCAACTCTGGGCAGAATACCAAGCCATCAGAAGACAACACAAACAACAGTTGATCGCTTTGGGCAATGCCATTGTCCCCCAATGCGCTGCACTAATTTTTGAACGTCTGAAAAGAGTTTTATTTCAACAAAGAAAAACGTCATGATTGACCACATTAACGCACTTCAAACAAGTTGGTATCTTTCTCCACCTTGGCGTGGAACAATTCCACCCGTTGAGGTCAATTTACTGGAGAGAGTATACCTCAGAACCACAAGAACGTTCGGTTATTGCTGCGGTATGCAATGGAAACACGAATGTTGGATTTACTCAATTGATTGCGGTAAAGAAATACTCCACGCTACACAGAACCAAATCATCGGGACGGGAGAATTAGAAGCCATCAAAGTGCAAAAACCTGCCTTCGTTTTGGGCGAAAGAGTGATCCTCTGTTCTCACGACAAAGGAACAAAACAACGGCTGATTTTGGGGATTGCGCTGGTGCATAATTCTTGGTTTTACCTTGTTGAATTGATGTCACCAACGTTAATTAAGACACCAACTATATCGAATCGTTTCTCACTGGTTGGTGAAAAAAGTTTGGTGCGGGTGAATGCCTGAATCAATTATTTGTTCAATACCCAGGGAATGAATCATGTTGACACATTTTTGGCACGACTCAGAAATTAATCAAATGCCTCAAGATGGGGAAATAGGTAGACATGCTGTACCCAAGGGCTATGTAAATGCAAGTCAGATGTGCAAAGCTAACGGGAAATTCTTAGCTGATTACACGAAGCTCAAGTCTACAAAGCAGTATTTGCAAGCACTTTCTAACGATATGAAGATCCTCATATCGTTATTGGTGATAGATATCCAGGGATACGGAAGTGAACAAAGCACTTGGATTCACCCAGAAATCGCCATTGATTTAGCTCGATGGGTTTCTGTGGAATTCCGCATCTGGGCTAACAGAACCTTAATGAAAGTGATGCTCTTAACCCAAGTAGAGCCAGTACAACAGCAAGAACCACCACATACATTAGCTCCGTCGCACGAAGCCGCACAGTTAGCAATGATGTTGGGGGAATTTGCTGGACTAGACAAATCTCTCACCGCCCAGTTAGCAGTTAATGCTGCCACTAGAGTTAATCCCGCACTTAAGCCAGCAGCAGATGAACTCAAGATTGCGATCGCTCAAACGAATGTTGCAGAGGACGCATTTCTAAACCCAACACAAATCGGTGAGGTAGTGGGAATGTCTGCACGGACTGTTAACCACTGCTTACTAAATTCTGGACTGCAATACAGAACATTGGACAAGAAAATTCCCTATCGTCCTACTGAATCTGGTAAGCAATGGGGTCGCATGGTTCCCGCAGTCGCCAAATCTTCAAACCAAACTGTTTTTCAACTGCGGTGGTTGCCCGAAATAGTAAAAGTCATCTCTCAATAATTCCCTACCTAAATCAACCTTTCATTATGAACAGTCTACGAAAAACCTTGGCAGAAAAATATGGTCTAGTTGCTGATATCATGCACGACGATTATTTTTTTGTTCAGCTACCAGAAAACGAAGATCATTCGCTCAAGTTTTTGGAGAGTAATTTACCAGAATGTATTCGGGTTGAACTTGCAGAATGTTTCGCTGGTAGTGTTATTGCAGCTTAGTGCCGTTATTTTTACTCCCTCAAGTGTTACAGCAAGCCCATGATTTTGTTATTGAGTATTGGGAGCAAGTATCTCAAGAAATATGAAGTCTTCTCCATCAACCAAAACTAACAGCAATTCCTTCATTTACACATTTTTTAGTTTGGTAAAAGTACCATGCAACAACTCAATTTATTTGCTGAATCAGCCTCAGTTTTACCAGTCACTTATTACCCTGGTTTCTTGAGTCTTGAACAAGCAAACGAACTCTACCAACATTGCTTGAAACTGGAGTGGCAGCAAAATCAAATCAGAATCGCAGGTAAAACAATGCCCGTCCCCCGCCTTGAATGCATTTATGGTGATGCCGGATGTGATTACCTTTACTCTAACAGCGTATTTTTGAAACCCCTGACTTGGACAGATGCTTTGGCTAACTTGCGGGACAGAATCACTGCGTTGACTGGTTACAAATTCCGTATTGTCATTGGGAATCAGTACCAATTCAATTCAAAATTCAAAATTCAAAATGCAAAATATAAAATTTACGCATTAAAGAGTTGGCAGTGTCGCCTTAAACCCAGTACTTATTTTGAATTGCGCTCATTTCAAGAGCAGATAAATCTGTACTCCAAATTAATCAATTCAAAAATTTCTTTCTTCTTCATAATTTTGAATTTTGCATTTTGAATTGTTTGGACTTCTGGCTGGAACACGGGAGTCTGCTTGTAATGCACCCTGGCTGTCAGTCCACACATCTGCACCAAGTTCCCAAGACCAACAAAGTTGTTAGCACCCGTATCAATCTCACATTCCGACCACACACAGGAAGCGGGAGATAACGCTGTGGCTGGCTGTTGAGGATTTCATAGCCAGCATAAGCATCGCAAAAAGTTTGAACTGGCGGCACAGACCCAAGTGCCGCTTCATTTCCATACGTCTAAATATCGGGGGAAATATGCGTATAATCGAGTCTGATTATCAAACCAAACACCTGCAAGAATGGCAGGGCAGTGGAGTTGACGAAGAAATTTTTCACTTGAATGTGCGATCGCTCTACGGCACAACACCCTACGAATATCTGCTTTACAGTCCCAAAATCTCCCGTCGCAATGATGGACGATTGCGCGATCGCGATTTGAAGAAATACCAGCATATTGAATTAGGCGGCTGGTGGTGCAATGGCGTTGACCCCCTCAACGATTACAAATTAATGATGTGGGGCTGTTTCAAACCAAACCATCCCCGACGCGACCGCCAGAAGATCCATAAACTCATCAAGTATGAACACCCCTACAGAGAAGAGACACGCGCTTTCTTCCTTCTAGTCCCGAATCGCATTTGGGTAAAAGTCTCAAATCGCTCTGGTATCCCCATCACAGAAGATGATCTAAAACACCCTGGCGGCTTCTGGCATTGGGTTTGGCAACACAACGTACCAGTGACCATCGTGGAAGGTGTCAAGAAAGCGGGGGCATTACTGACTGCTGGTTATGCTGCGATCGCTATCCCCGGTGTTAACGCAGGATACCGCACACCTACTGATGAGTACGGTACAACTAATGGTAAACCATACCTCATCCCAGACTTGAAACATTTCGCAACACAGGGGAGACTTGTCAACATCTGCTTTGACCAGGACAGTAAACCTGAAACAGTCCAGCGAGTCAGAACCGCTATCAGTCGCATGGGACGGCTGCTGGTAAACGAGGGTTGTTCGCTGCGAGTGATTGATTTACCATTCGGGGCAGAGAAAGGGGTTGATGATTTTATTGTCGCCAAAGGGCAGCCGGCATTTGACGCACTTTACAATACGGCTGTTGCACTGGAGTTATGGGAGATTAAGCTGTTTACACTGCTAACTTACCCGCCGTCAATCGCACTCAACCAAAGATTCTTGGGACAGCTGCTTGTTCCAGAAGGCGAAAAACTCATCATTCTCAAAGCTCCCAAAGGAACCGGGAAAACCGAATGGCTGGCAACTGAGGTGGCGAAAGCCCATGACCTTGGGAGACGGGTATTAATCATCACCCACCGAATTCAACTGGGTGAGGCACTGTGTAATCGCTTTGGTGTTAACTATGTTACCGAAGTCCGCACGAATGAAACAGGCACATTGTTGGGATATGGTGTGTGTGTTGATTCGCTGCATCAGGAAAGTCAGGCACGATTCAACCCTAACGACTGGTCAAATGATGTCATTATTATCGACGAGTGCGACCAAATTTTCTGGCATCTTCTCAACTCTGGTACGGAAGTGCAGAAGCGGCGTGTGTCCGTTCTCAAAAACCTCAAACAACTGGTACAGAATGTTTTGGGCAGTAGTCAGGGGAAGATTTATCTCTCAAGCGCTGATGTTTCTGACACAGATGTGAAGTATGTTTTATCACTCGCTGGGGAATATCGTGTCAACCCGTTTGTAATCGTCAACAATTATCGGCACGTAGCTGGCAACTGTTACAACTACTCTGGGAGTAACCCGAAGAATTTGATTGCAGCATTGGACAAAGCCATTGCCAAAGGAGGACATCATCTACTCTGTTGCTCTGCTCAAAAAGCTAAATCTAAATGGGGAACGCAAGCTTTGGAGGAACGTTTTCGCCGGAAATACCCAGAATTGCGAATCCTGAGAATTGACAGCGAATCTGTTGCTGATCCATCTCATGCGGCGTTTGGTTGTATCGCTCACTTGAACGAAATTCTCACCCAGTATGATTTGGTAATCGCTTCTCCAAGTTTAGAAACTGGGGTCAGCATCGACATTCGAGGGCATTTTGATGGTGTTTGGGGTATTTTTCAGGGAGTACAGCCGGTTAACTCCGTGCGTCAGATGTTGGCACGGGTTAGGGAGACTGTTGACCGTCATATCTGGATCAGAGAATGGGGGATGTCAGTTGTGGGCAATGGTTCTACTACCATTGGAGGATTGCTCAGAAGTCAACACGTCGCAACACAAGCTAACATTGCGCTGTTGTCGGCGGCTGATAACGACGATTACAGCTATGTCGATCAGAATTTTCAGCCCGAATCTTTGCAGACTTGGGGGAAACGTGGTTCTGTCATCAACGTAGAAATGCGGCGCTACCGAGAGTCTGTGCTTGCGGGTTTGGTCGAAGATGGCTACACCGTTATTGATGCCGACGATGTTGATGATGATGAGAGTGCGGCTGTAATCGAGTCGGTTAAGGCGGCAAGTCAAGAATTGTATGCTGCGGAGTGTAAAGCGATCGCAGATTCTCCAACCATCTCTGATGCCGAACTCAAGAAGCTCCTTGACACAAGGGCGAAAACCAAAACCGAACGATACCACCAGCGTAAGGCGGAATTGTCCCGTCGCTACGAAATTGACGTAACCCCTGATTTGGTCGAGAAAGATGACGACGGCTGGTATCCTCAACTGAGAATGCACTACTATTTGACGCTGGGGCGGGAATTTCTGACCAACCGTGATGCTAAACGGGCTAAGGCACAAGCCGAAGCTGGGAATAATGCTATCTGGAAGCCGGATTTTAACAAGGGGCAGTTATTACCTGCTGTGTTGTTACTTGAAAATCTGAATCTGTTGCAGTTTCTCACGCCAGACGTTCAGTTGCGTGGCAGCGACGAGAAGATGCTGGAGTTTAAGGCACTGGCTGTAACGCATCGGCACGTTATCAAGAATTACTTGAATGTCAGTATCTCGGAAAAACTTACTTCCATAGCGATCGCACAGAAGTTACTTGCCAAGATTGATTTGAAACTGGATTACGTCGGTCGGTTGGGTAAGCGTGAAAACCGGGAGTGCGTTTACCAGTTTGTTGCACCTGATGATCGGCGTGATTCGATTTTCCGCCAGTGGTTAAATCGGGATGAACTGTTTCTTAGTGAGTCGGTGTCAGTCACGAATAATATAAGGGTTTGGGTTAACTTTGGAGGCGGGTGTAGGTCTGTGGTGTGCGATTGGCTAGTGGCGGTGTAGGTCATGCTGTCCTCAAGCTCACGCCTAATCAATTGCAGATATTGACTTGATAGTTGATGATTCCGGCGATTTTTTCATCAATATCCTTGTGCTACAAGGGTTTCAGAAATACCATACGTTTTCTAGTAATTCCTGCGCTTAGAGCGAATCGGTGTTTCGGTAGTTGGCCATTCTTTTTCTATTGATCCGACAAATCATTCGACATATACTTAACATTTATACTCAGTATCTATGTTATTACACCCTAGATTTCAAACAACTCTTCATCATATTTGCTTATTGAGCTTGAGTTTCACACTCAATAGTTGCTTATCCAACTCACAAAAATCTAGTCAATCAGCTACTAACCCACCGCGAGTGGTTGAAAATACAGCAGCAGTAGTTTCAACTCTGACACCAGACGACAAAGCCATCCCTAAATATGACCATATCTTTGTGATTGTTGAAGAAAATAAATCCTACGACCAAATTATTGGCAATCCCAATGCACCCATCATCAATCAACTGGCAAAAACCTATGGTTTGGCTAGTAACTTCTATGGCGAAGTACATCCCAGTGAAGCTAACTATGTTGCTATTTTAAGCGGTAGTACTTTTGGTATTCATGATGATGATGCTTTCTATTGCTTTGCTAATAGTAATCAGCAATTTTGCCACAACTCTCGTCAAGCTGACTATGCCAACCATACCATTACCTCTTTTAGTTTAATCGACCAATTGTCACAAAAGGGGCTGACTTGGAAAGGGTATTTTGAAGATATTCCTTCTCCAGGCTCTAAGTCCGTTGTCGCTCCCAGTCTCAATCGTGCATTATATGCGGTTAAACATAATGGTTTTATGAACTTCAAAAATGTGCAAGATGACCCGAACTTACCCAGTAAAATAGTCGGGATTGACCAACTTACTGCCGACCTGAAAAGTAATAAAGTTCCCAACTACAACCACATCATCTTCAACCAATGTCATGAAATGCACGGTTTAGCAGAGTGTCCCCAATTGCAAAAATTGATTCAAATCGGTGACACGATGATTGGAAAAGTTGTGAATCAAATTACCACTTCTAAGTTGTGGGCTGAGTCTGGCAATAATGCAATTATTATTACCTGGGATGAAGATAGTAATCCTCATGACAAAGCTCAAATTCAAGGTTGCTGTGGTTTCGACCCTGATAGCAAAGCTAACTTTGGCGGTGGTCACATTGCAACGATTGTGATTACTAATCACGCCTCACGGGGCATTGTAGATAACACACCCTATAATCACTACTCATTGCTACGAACTACTGAAGATGCTTTTGGCATCTATGAATACTTAAACTCTGCTAATGACACGACTAAAGGAGTTAAACCGATGACCAATCTATTAAGGATTTTGCGATCGCCGTAGGCACACCGAAAGTGAGTATGATTTAGTCCGGCGTCAAAAAACCATAATAATGATGGAGAGAGAGAGCGGCAGGATAGACATGGAAATCTCTAATTGTCCGATACCTGTAAGTAGACGACCCTTATTTATGAATCCACTATTTTGTTATTTTGTCAATGCGTAAGTCCTAGAGTCTATAAAAGTATATCTCTTTTATACATACAACTCTTCTTCGAGCAAAAGTAAATATTTATACTTATGATTATTCCTCTGGGTAACAGTGGTAATGAAAGTGCTTCTTGCTGGATGAAAGCGGCGGGTTTGGTTAATACCTCATCAATTACTGAATAGATATTCAATCGTTCGATTGAACATCTATTCCAGCTTCAACTCCAACTGACTCTATCAGGTTTTCTGACGGAGTAAACTCATCAATTAGCGTAATTATCACTGCTGCCGCAGGTACTGCAAGTAGCACACCAATAAATCCAAATAGCTTACCCATGACCAAAAATGTTACAATCACCATCACTGGATGAATATTAACTTGCTGACCCATCACCAAAGGCTGAACAACATGGGCATCTATTTGATTCATTACAAAGAAAAGTATCAACACAAATACTAGTTTTAGCGGTGAAATACTCAATGCTACTAATGCTGGTAAAAAAGCGCCAATCACCGAACCAAAATAAGGAATTATTTCAAATAATCCTGCAATAATCCCAAATGGTAGTGCTGACGGAATCCCCAAAATCAAAAGTCCAAATGTTGCTCCAGCACCCAGAAATATCATCGCTATTCCTGTCCCGAAAATCCAGCCTCGCAATCTTGTCTCACAAGCCTTAAGGATTCGTTTAAACCGTTGATGATGTCGCCTTGGGACTAATCTTAAAATTCCTTTCACTAAGGAATTAGGATCGTAAGCCATGTAAAGCGCTAAAATTAACGTCGCTACCAACTCTACGGTTAAACTCAAAGCTTCACCCAAGAAAACTGGTACTCCCCCTAGTAACTGGTCGGTCAAATTCCGTAATTGTATTAGTGCTTGGGAAATATCAGGAATAAAAGCAAATTTCTGGCGCAGTTGCTCAACATCCCCTGTCAATCTATTGAGATAAGTTGGTAATGTTTTGATTAATTTTTGAGATTCAAATGTCACACTAGGTAGGACTACAGTAGCTAATACCACAACAAATCCAATGATTAATCCAATTAGTAGCAAAACAGCAATATCCTGTGATTTGACTAACTTTTGCAAAAACCTTAATAGGGTTCGTAAAATTAAAGCAATCAATGCTGCAACAACTAAAAGTTCTAATACTGGTAAAAGTTGGTATAAAATATAGACTACCACCCCTACTATTACTGCCAATGGCGCACCGCGAGTTAACTGCGACCATCCATTCTCTGTATCTCTGGGATTCGCCATTACTATCACTATTCTTCTGTTTTAATTTTACAAATTTAGTGCCTGTGATGGCGCATAATTTTTATTTTTAAGAATAGCTATGAGCCTGATTAACACAAGTCTCGTTTTTCTCTCTTGTTTGTGCCCATATAGTCAAGTCAATTTTAATTTGTTCAGATATTTTACTTCCTAGCTAAAATTTTATTCTATTTACCCTCACAGAGGTCTAGAAATTTAAATTATCTTTCTTGAAAAAGAAGTTTAACATTTTGTGCATTTGCATAAAATTATCCTGTTTTCTTGAGTTGAGCTATTTCAAATAGTGTCGCAGCCATGACCACAGTTGATTTTTGAACTGAACAGGCTCTGGTGATGGTGAATAAGTTGATGGTTTTGTTTGAGCAATATTATTCATTGAAAGTACACAAATAGTTAGTTCGCCATCTGTATAATATCTGATCCCTTGGCAAGAGCAGTTGATCTGACTCAGCTGGACCCCATGTATTTGGCTCATACTCATAAATGGGTGTGACGTTATCGAGAATTGGCTGGACAATCCGCCATTCCTCTTCTACGGTATCTTCTCGTACAAACAAGGTGGGATCGCCCCGCATAGCATCACCCAATAGACGTTCATAGGGTTCCATCTCGTCGCCACCTCCGTAAAAGGCTAGGAGTTCAACCGTAGAGCCGATCATATCTTCTCCAGGAATTTTAGTGCGAGCGCCCAATCCCACAATTACCTCTGGATCTAGTAAAAAACGAACATAATTACCGTTTTCTTGTCTTCTCTCCTGGAACACATTTAAAGGTGGACACTTGAGCTTGACCATCACCTCAGTAGTTTTGACAGGCAATTTCTTCCCAGCCCGGATGTAGATGGGGACTCCTGACCACCGCCACATATTAATAAATAACCGCACGGCAACAAAAGTTTCTACTTGGGAGTCAGGAGAAACACCTTCTTCGTTGCGGTAATCAGAAAATTGACCGCGAATAATATCATCGGGTTGCACTGAAGGTATAGCTTTGAGAATACGTTCTTTTTCATCCCGAATGGAATCGGTAGCAGTACTAGCGGGAGCATCCATACACACTGAAGCCAATACTTGCAGCATGTGGTTTTCCACCACATCCCGAATTGCGCCAGTTTCCTCATAGAAGCGCCCCCTTCCTTGAATGCCAAAGTCCTCTGCCATGACAATCTGGATGCTTTCAACATAGTTGCGATTCCACATCGGTTCGAGAAAAGAGTTGGCAAACCGAAAATAGAGTAAATTTAGCAGTGGTTCTTTGCCCAGGTAATGGTCGATGCGATAGATGGATGATTCGGGAAAAACTGATGCCAGAATTTGATTTAACTCCCGTGCTGATTTCAAATCCCGTCCAAATGGTTTTTCAATTACCACCCGCGCATTTTTAGCACAGCCTGATTCGCCCAATCCTGACACTACTTGTGCAAACAAGCTCGGTGGAATTGCCAAATAGTAGAGGGGATGAGTAGCATCACCAAGCGCTTGACGTAATTTTTCGTAAGTTTCTGGTTTGTTGTAGTCACCTGCAACGTACTGGAGTAGACCAGAAAGTTTCTCAAATGCGTCTCGATCTATACCACCATTATGTTCTAAGCTATCACGTGCCCTTTCTCTAAGTTGATCCGTTGTCCAAGATCGTCCGGCAACCCCAATCACTGGGACATTGAGATTGCCCCGTCGTACCATTGCCTGAAGGCTGGGGAAGATTTTCTTGTAAGCCAAGTCACCTGTTGCCCCAAAAAATACCAGTGCGTCTGAATTAGGAGTTCCCATGACTAACCTCTTTAAGAATTAGCTTTTTCATCATGCTCACCAAACTGATAGCGTATGGCTGACAAAAGTTTGTCGGCAAAGTCTGCTTCCCCACGCGATCTACGCGATCTATCTAAAGCGAACAAAGAGCGCCTAACTTTTCACTGGAGTCGGTACAGATTCATCAATTGCTGCGATCGCACGAAGGGCGCCCTTCGCCAGAATTTGATACACGACCACCAAACTCTTCTAAATTGCGGCTTGTCAATAAGGCGATCGCTGTCAACCAAGTTCCATAGATTTTTCGCCTCCTGGTTTTGACCAATAATCTTTAACATAATTTATTGTGTCGATAAGCTTTAACTCCTATTTTGAAATGATTCTGGAAGTCCTTTAAGGGTTTGCAGTGGTGATTGCTTCTAACTATTGGAGTAATAATCTCTTGAGTATGGACACAGATGCAGAACTCAGTGACTCTTGGTGGAAGCGGGTTAAATATTATGCTCGGCTGGCGATTGAGCGGGTGGAGTCCGGTATAGAATCAGTTAAAGAGCTACTCAAGTAATACAAACACACACTTGACATCACATCGCAATGATTTTGTCAATGTGAGATGCAATATTGAGTTTAGTAATCTACGGAACGAAGGCAGGGCTACCTGCCCTTTACTAATAATGTTCTCACTGTTGTGTCTGGAAAATTGCACTCACCAAGATCGCTATAGTTAAGCTAAGTTATTTTCCTTTAAACCATCTGTAAGACCATACTATGCCTAACTTCAACAGTGAACCGATACCAGAATTGAGAAATCCCCAGCAAACTTTTCATTCTGGTGACTTAAATTTAAGAATCGAAGGAGAAGTAGTACCTGTAGTAGATGTGCATCTGGGACAACAGCAATCAATTTACTTTGAGCATCATATTTTACTGTGGAAACATCCGAATGTTCGCCTCGGTATCAAAGGTTTAAAAGGGGCAGCCAAGCGTTTCTTTGCCGGACTGCAAATTTTTATCAGTGAAGCACATGGGCCAGGGAATATTGCTTTCTCTCGTGAGGCTCCAGGACAGATTGTAGTGCTGCAATTAGAGCGTGGACAGACAGTGGACGTGCGCGAACATCAGTTTTTATTAGCTACGAGTAATATTGAGTACAGTTTCTTTTTTCAGCGAGGACTGGCGAACCTTTTTTTCAGCCGCAGTGGCGGCTTATTCATTGATCGCTTCATTGGTCAGCAACAGGGAGGGCTGCTTTTAATCCACGGTTACGGTAATGTCTTTGAAAAGTACCTCGCTCCAGGAGAGATGTTAGATGTAGAACCAGGGGCATGGTTGTGGAAAGACTCATCTGTGAAGATGGAGACCGTAACTGCATTACAATCTAGTGGCGGCATCTTCGGAGCTATTGGGGTGATGCTTGGCGGCATTTCATTCACTCTTAACCGCTTCACTGGCCCTGGTCGCTTAGGATTGCAGTCTATGACTTATCACCCTCCTATCTCTGAGGGACAAACTCAAGTTGGTGGCAGCGCTAATCTCGGTTAAAGGTTTTTGCTCTGGAGCCAATGCTCCGATACAAGGTACGAAAAGTAATCTGAATTCAGAAGGACTGAATAGTTAAAGAATCAGGAGAACATTTGATGAATAAATATACCAATCATTCTAGATTCCTAATCAATTCTGGCTCCTGGGTGCTGAATTATTACAATCTATCTTTATAAGTCTATTTGTTGTGTTTGAGATTTAGCTAATATTTTATCAATTTGAGTATTAACATCTTCAAAAGTTTGCAAGATATGTGGAGTTAGTTTATTAGTCTGTAACTGACCAGATTGCAAGTTTAAAATTACCTCTCCATTTTTCTGCGAAATAGTTAAATCCCTCTGCTGGGTATTGAAAGCCAAGTCATAAATCTTTCCTAAAACTTGAGTGCCATTTTCATGAGGCTTACCCCAGACCATACCAATCCTTTGAGCAATTTGAGTCAACCGACTGATGGCTTCAAGCTCAAATGTATCTTTATTCATTACTGTCAAAGCTTGGGCTGATAATTGCTCACCAGCTTTAAACCTATTAGCCACTTCTACAATGCGTTTTTTGTAATTCTCCGACTTCCCTAACTTATCTGCGGCATTGTACCAATTTCTCAAGTCATCAATAGTGACTGTCGGGACTTCCTCTACGCCTAAAGGTTCGGTTTTTGCACTATTAGTAATCTCTGGTGTAGAAGGAGTACTGGAGAGTAATGGAGTTGTATATTGGTTAGGTGGGGATTGTGCTGTTTGTTCTGGCAGTTTTAAAAATTGCGGTCGTGTGGCGAGGGAGCTAACGAGTTGCTGATATTCAGTACTTGATTCAATCACAGCCCCAAATTTCTTGGTCATGTTCTCCAAAGTTTTGGGGGAAATTGAACTATTAACCAAGTTAAATACTGCTAAACCTTTTTTGGTTTCTCTAATAACATTTTCGGGTGGGGCAAGCGAGAATTTAACATTTTGAGCAGTTAACCATTTAGCAACAGTATCAGCTTTGTGGTTGTCAACAGCCAAGCCCATGACTCCAAGCTTTTTGTTTGATTGGGTAGAAAATAGGAATGTGGGACGCTCTTTAATATGATGTAGAATTGGCTCACTGCTATTAATCATCTCTTGTTGTTGGGGATTAACCGATTGAGTCCCAAAAGCCTGAAATTCTTTCGTCCAAATAGTAGGATATTCAACGGTATTAGGGTCAATTTGAGCGCAAATAACAGAAAAATTACTTTCAATGATAGCGTCGGCGGATGTAAGTTTTCCGGTTTTGAGCAATCCAAGTTGTCTGAGCGCGTCTTTATCTTTTTTGAAGTGCAATACTCCCAGAGGTTCACCATTCAAAAACACAGCATCTCTAGTTTTAGAAGCTGAGATTTCAATAGTCAGTTTTCGATAATCTTGATCATTGAATGTCTGACCAGAAAAATCATAAAAGTTAATTTTATTAATTTTGAGGAGATTTCCATTGGGAGATTCACCCAGGACAAAAGCTTGATCTCCAGTTTCAGAGATTGACGTGAGCTTTAATTTTAGAGGATTACCACTTTTCAGGTAATCAATTTGTTTTAACTGTTGGGTAGAATCACTGTCTAACTCACCCAGAGTTTTGCCATCAAGTTTGATTTTTACTGTTTTATCAGTCACCGGTACAGTGCCAAATTCTAAGTTTACGGATTCGGCGTTAAAAACAAGTCCTGCATAAGAGAAGTTCTTGAGTTCACGGATAGTAATTTCAACCGGCTCGTTTCCTGGTAGTCCAATAGTTGCTTTGCCAGTAGCAGGTTCTACCCCAACCATACTTGCTTGCGCTTTCGTTCCAATGGGAAGCTGTGCGGTTCTGGTTTCAAGCATGGCGAATTCCTTATATTCGCCGTCACTATCCTGGACAAACATTAGTCTGGAAACGTGGCGTTCATGCCCGACTGGGTGGTGACTAGCTCTAATTTCTATCGCATGTTTTTCGGTGGGATTCCAGTCTCGACCCAAAAATTGATTCGCTTCATTATTCAGTGTGACTAACTTCGGTTCGGTAAATTGCAATTTATCTAAGCGAGAAATAATCTCATTGGGGAAAGCAGCGAAAGCAAAATTAGAGACTTTTTTCGCGATCGCTTGGGGGTTTGCGTTTTCTTTTCTTGCAACTTCGAGTTCATCCTGGCGAGATGCACAGATGTTCCAAGCGGCGGCAGCAGATGCAAGTTTTTCTGACTCTGGGATCTTCGCATAAAATGCAACAGCTGCATCATTTGCCAAGGCAAAGAGTAGTTTAGTTTGGCTTCTAGTAAGTTCTGGTTTTAGTTCTAGGAGTTTAGCTCCTTGTATAGTCATCCCCGCCTTGAGGTTGTGGTCAGTCACCGATTGTTGGCTAACTGTCCCCAGGTTGCGGTAAGCGGGTTTTCCATCTGACCCAACCTCGCCATCTATCTGTGCAACTGCTAATAATTTATGGGGGCGTTCACTGTTTGTGAATTTAATCTCATCTAGGCGAATATTAAGTGTCTGGGCTTTCCAGATTAAGGGATGCCCGTAACGGGTGAGATTGGTAATTTCGAGTTGCGTTCCTGAATCCGTTTGAACAACTGCGCTAGGACCTGACTCTGTTTCTCGCCGCCTTGAGGCACGAACCGCAGCGTTGAATTTCAGATCAAACTCGTACTTGGCGGCGATCGCTGCAAATTTTTGCTGTGGTGTAAATTCTACTCCTTGGAACAAGTCTTTAAACTGGACAATGGGACGCGATTCTAACTGTGATTCTTGGAAATATTTGTTAGTTTGATTAATTAATAATTCTACAGGGGAGTAGCCCTTTGGCGTTATACCTGTGCTTAAATAAACTGAACGCGACTTTTTATCTTTAATATAGTTAACATCACGATACAAGTAGCGGTTGTTTTCCCTGATTTTATCCATCTCAGGTTTTTTAGCACTTTTGAATAAATCAACCGCTATTTGGTTTTGATAACATCCTTCTTCAATCATACTCCGGTACATTTGACGGTTAATGTCCATCGCCTGCTGGATAATTTCGGGAGTTCTTTGACAATGAACAAGTTCAACAACCCCTTGCATATACGGCTTGTATTCTTCTCGAATTAACTTTGGCTCTTTCTGGCGTTCTTGCTCAAACAGGGTTTCGTAATGGTTTGAAACTTGGTCTAGATAATTTGATTTTTGCTCAAAAGTACCGTAAGTCTTTAGTACCTCAATTTCTGATTCTAATGCCTCCAGTGCCGTCACTTGATTGTTGATTATACCCACGCTGATACTATCGCTCATGTGGATAGCTATTTCTTCAAATGGAGGCTGGCTTCCATTTTCCAAATAAAATGATTGTTTTTTGAGCTTAACCGTGGGGGAATAGGCGTTTTGGGGAAGATTTCTTCGCTCTGCCTCTGCTGTTAAATTAGGATATAAGCTAGCTCTTGCTATACCAATGCAGTCACCATCGTAGTCTCGTGCTTGGCGTTCCGATTCGGTTTCGGCTGGATCTATAAAATTAACATCAACCCCTTGTGTTTCTAACTCTGTAATTCTGGCTTGTATGCGCTTGTGGTCTTCGTCATTGACTACAATTATGCCTTTGAGGTCTTTACCATCTGGCCCGAGTCGATCTTTAACGTGCTTGTTAGCAGACACACACAATCCGTTAGAATTCAGAAAAGGAGAACGGAAGTTAAGAATTTTCTCTTCATTCTTTTCCCATGAAACACAAATTTCACCATTTTTAAGTTCCTTGGATGGAATAATCATCCCTCGGTCAAAAGTAAGCGTTTTCCCCAGAGCGATATCTCGCCATTGGCTCTGTAAAAACCGACTTAATTCCTGTTTAACTTTTTCCGTTTCTAAAAGTTGTTGATGAGCAAGTAAGTCAGTTTTGATGAGTTTGTACATGAACAAGTCATCTTTACTACCCTCGTCATCTAATTCCTCATCTGTATTTAAATCGTCATTTTTCCCTAAGTTTTTAACATCTATTTCTTGGTTTGTGACTTCTCCTATTTTTAATTTACTTTGGTTCAATGATTCTTTGCGTTTTTCGTATTTTTCACAATAGTAAGCAGCAACAATTCTAGGGTCATCTTGAATAGAGGCTAGTTTTTCAGCTTGTAGCTCTAATTCTTCGGCAAAATCTTTAATTCCTTGGGGGAAAGATGCTAGTAGTTGGGAGATAGACATCTGACCTTGCTGAGATTGCCCTTTTTCGGCTAACCAAATATCTTGCTGATACAACCCTGGCTTAATTTGAGGTTTAGTGGGACCTTCTGGTCTATCCTTATCTGTTCCCTTAAAACTGCTTACAGGGAGAATTATATCGATTTTTGGTTTGCTATTTGGATCTGCATATTTGATTTCGTCTAGCCTGTATGGTCGTAGTGTTCCTTTGCCAAAACGGTATTTAGTAGTATCCTCTCCAAATCCATCTACCCAACCAAATCGATGCTGAATTACACGATAGCTTTTATCTGTTTGGGATTCTCTTAAGGTTACTTTGTCATAAAGTTGTGTTGAAATCTGCCCATAACAGTCACCAACTAATTTATATGCCAAATCATTCGATAATATCCCTCCATTTTCACCAGCCTTTTCAGTAGAATCATCTACTACCAGAATGTTTAGCTTTTCGTGAATTGCATTTTTACAAGGCCCAAGGAAGATTGAACCATAAGCCCCACGGTCTTTACTATCTGGACAAATTTTTTGAATTGTTTCTAAACATTCTTTATCTCCATAAAGTAGACGAGTCTTGGAAGATAGCAATAAAATATGTCCATCTGGATGATTCTTTAGCTCTTCGGCAGTACTGTATTCATCTGAGTGTCCAAACGAGAATTCTTTGCCAGGAAAGTAAAATTCTAATAAGGTATTACTGAGCTTTTCAGTTAAAATTGATTGAGAGCTAGTTTTGTTATCGTCTATATAGATCCACTGATTTAAACGAGGGTCAAAATGCTTTAATTCTAAAGCCATAACTGTTAAGTTAATTGATGAAAATTAATCAATTCTGAGGAGATTTATATGTCAAGAATTAAGCGTTGGATAAATATGCACAAGGATGAGTTCCATCCAGATGGCAGCTTGAAAAATGAAGCTCGACAAGAAATGTTATCTGTGGGAATGAGTAACGAGGCGATTGATGATTATGCCTTTAGGCTAAAAGCAAGATACGACGAGTGGAAGCACTTAGACGAGACTGATCCAGAGCCGTGGCCAATCTACATAGCCTACGATTTCTTTACTGAACAAGAAAAAAAGGAATTTAACCCTGACGGCTCTCTCAGACCTGAATATGTAGAGTACGCTCGGCAAATTGGCATCAGTGAAAGTGCCCTGGAACAGCTTGAGTGGCGTAAGAAAAACGAAGTCGAGAATTATAATGCTGTGTCTGCCGATCATGCAGAACAAGGTATTAACTTTGGTGAAGAACGGATGAAAGAAAGGATTGAAGACAGCAGAACCTACGTTCAACGCCTCCACAAAATGGAACAGGACTTGCGGAACTTTGAGCCGGAAGACAGTTTGCCTTTTGACAAGGACACCTCTTATTAAAGTAGGTGACTTACGCCGCTGTAAAGAAAGTTTTTATCCATCAAATGCAGTGATTTGAACTGAATATGTGAAAAAAAAGCGATCGCCTCACCTTGGTATGAAAGTAAATATTCAAAAACTGCCTTTTTACTCCGTTGACTTAAAATATTTTAGAGATTGCTGATGGAGTATCATAGTTAGTAATCGCAGTGCAGTAAATAAATACACCGCACTGCCACTGTGTTTATCTATGATGTTTTTTACTATATGGTGGGGTGTTTTTTGAGAATTGTTTGCCAAGAGATAATTCCGACGAAGAATTATTAGATATTGATGAAGTAGCTATTTTATACATGGCAAAACAGCAAGAAATAGTGACCAGGGAGATTAAGGTAGCCTGACCAATTATTTTCCACGAGTTGAAAATCACTTGAGACTGAACTCGCCTAAAGAAAACAGACTCTAACTTTTGCTGAGTCGTGCGATTTTTCAAGTACTCTAAAACTTGCAGACATTCAGATATGTCCTCGCCTTTGTGGACTTTTTGGCACAGCAGAATTTCTAAGCGTTCAATGCGACGTTCTGGAGTTGATAAATTGATATCATCCCAATCGTCCCAAAGTTTAATTTCTTTTAGGTCGTTCATAACTTCATCCTTATATCAAACTATTGATGTTGTTCCAAAGATAGGGAAAACCAAAACAGACACTTTCTCTTTCCCAAAAACTTAATTACTTGCGTCGTTTAGATTTTCTCTTATTACGTTCATACTCAGCAACGATATCCTTTGCTTGTCCCGGAAGAATCACACTTTGATTGTTGAACCGCATTTGATATACCTGATAACAGAGACTTTTGCTATTAGGACAAGACAAGAAAGTTGGTAGATTAATGATTACCACGGCTGTAGCAGTTGCAGAAATCAAAACGCCACAGATGAAAAAGAAAATCCCAGAGCGACCAGAACCGACCCAACCACCGAGCCAAAAAACAAATTCCTTGAATTGTTCAAAGCGTTGTTTGTTCAATTTTTGGCGTTGTTGTTCTAGCTGTACCCATTGAGTAGAGCCTTTGAGATGTTGTTGAGCGATCTGTATAGCTTTAGTATCCGATGCTTTATCAATTTGGATGTCGATAGTGCGCTTTTGGGCAGCAATTTCTTGTTTTAATCGGTATTCGTTCCATTCTCTAATGCGTTGGGCGACAGCATCGGCGTGGGCGAAGAAGATGGTAAGGGTGTCGTCTCCCAAGTCACTCCAGATAACTGTAGCCTCTGCTGCTTTTTTTCGGCGATTCTCGCCATGATTCTTTCTTCTAATTGAGCGAAGAGGTTATTTTCAGAATCGCTCTGTTGTAATTTCAGTGCAACATTTTTAAGGTAAAGTGATTGAACTAACTCTGGGGCTTCTTCAGCCTGAGCAGCAGTAATTTTATCAATCAAGCTAGATAAATCTTCTCTTGCCGCTACAGCTTTTTCACTAACATTCTCAATCACTGCATCTAATTTTAATTGTTGAGAATTTTCGCTTTTACCTAGAGTTGTTAAGCTGGCTGCAACTTCTTCAAAGGATTTGTTTTGCTCTTTTATTGATTTGTAGGTTTCAAGAAAGCGTTCGCACTCATCTGGACTATACTCATCTTGCTCAGATAGTCCGCAGACTTGGAGAATTATTAAAGCCTGAGAAAGTGCGATTTTATAGCCTCTTTCACGAGCAATAACTAGTAATTCAGTGATATCTAATGGTAATTGGGCTTTCTTCCCTTGTTTTTTCCCCCCATTTTTCGTTGACGACGAGGAATTGCCCTGAGTTTCTGACAGTGCATTGTCAACAACTGGAGATAATAGAGCCATTACTTCCTCGTCAGTTCCACCCTGCTCAATTAAAGTGCGACATTCACGAAACCTGTCTGCATCATTCTCGGTATATGACTCTTTTTCAGGTATCCCACTCAAGCGTAAAGTCCGGCTAATTTCGGATGGTGAGAGGTTGTTAAAAAGTTCTTGTGGTTGATACATAATCATTAATTCCTATTTAGATAAAGTTGAAAAAGGATTTAACCAGTCAACTTTTAACTGTCTTTCTTCTGTTGGGGGAATCTTAGATGGTTCTATTGGGGGAATCTTAGATAGTTCTGTTGCGGGAATCTTAGATGGTTCTGTTGCGGGAATATTGGATGGAAGGGAAAGTGATGAAAGTGAATTTCTGTCTACTGCAATCATCGTGGCTGCCTGAGACGGGATTTCTCCCAGCAGTCCCATCAGATATGAAGAGTGAAGTTGAAGGCGGTAAAGACAAGCACGAATGTGTGGTTCTAAATCTACGGGTTGCTCTTGGGCTTGATAGGCTAAAGGAAGCCAATAGCTGCTAATAGCAATTATCACCATATCCTTCGCAGGATAAAGAGTATTTCTGGAGTTTAAATACTTAAACAGCATTGCTTCGGGGCTATCAGTCTTAACTCTACTTCGTAAGCGAAACTCAACATCTGAAAACATTGCTAATATTCCTTTAAAACGAGCAAATTACTAGGACGCACGATGGTTTGAAATAGCTGATGTAGCGTTTTGATAACGGAATAATCCGTATACATCCGTGAAACGTAAGCACAACGCATCTTTTTTAATCGGCAGGTTAAAAGCCAAGCGCACATCTTCTTCTAATTCTGCCGCCCATGAAATCTCGGTATAAGTAAATAAGTTTTTCAACTCAGCAACTAAATATTCCGATGTTCCCCCACCAATAATTACTTGCTGAATATCAACAGGAATATTCATACTCAGCCAAATAGATACTTTATTCCAGTATTCTTTCCGAGATAACTCCGCTACTTCAACAATTTGTGCTACTTCCTCAGCTTTAAACTCAGCATTCTTACTCCGAGCCAAGGTGTTAAAGTATCTCGGTTTTAACGCTGAACCTGATAGATGAACAGCCTTTAACAAATCATGTAAGTTCTGTCCTGATGTTCGGCTTTTGATTCTCTCCAGCATCCAGGCTAAACCCAAACCTTCTGTTTTTCCAGTTGATATACCCCGCTCAAAGATTACGGCTGATATATCCCGAAAACCCAGCATCACCACAGCAATGTTCACTTTATTAAAGTCTGTGCCGAGTTTTTTACTTCGCGTCAATACCAGTCCCCCACCCTCCGGCAAACACTGAAAGCTGATCAGATTTACACAAAATTGTTGACCTCGAAAGCTAAAGCTAGACAGTGCCTTGGTTAAACCCATTTCCAATCTTTCCCTGTCTTCCCACTCCCCATAAGGCAACAGCAGTCCCAACGATAAATCAAGGTTGGACTTCAATCCTTCTCTAATCGCTATTGCCCCCACTGCTGCTAAAGTTTTTGGAATCGCGTTCTCATACTTGAGTTCTAAAAAATTGATTCGCGCTTCAAAATACTTTTGGGCCAAAAACCCAACCGCATAATACTCTCCGTTGTACTCTATCCAAGCCTCATTCTCTGGATTCGGCCGATTAATTTGCCCAGACTCATATAAAGAGAGCGAGTCTCTAGAAATCTTAACTAGCTCTGGCTCCATACACAGCAATTCTGGTTTAGAAGACATCTTCTCCAGAACACGATAAACCATCTTCGTCATTGAAGTTCCTGGATCAAGACTCAACATTAAATCCACAAGAAATTTTCTCCCTGTTTTTGACCCTTTATCAAGAATTATTCCTAAAAGGCTAAAGCGCCTATACCGTAATGATTTCAGCATTTGTAAATAAAAAATATGAATCATTACAATTGCACTTTTATTTCACTAATTTGTGCATTTTCTGGAAAATCGCCTAAGTTTCCAATCCTCACCAATCCTCACTAATTCTCATCAATTTATCCCAATTTATCCCAATGTCTCACTCTCCAAATTCAAATTCATCGCTGATGTTATTACATATTAAACATCATCTAATAAGCAATTATCATTAGCTTAATAAAACCCAATAGTTCCCGGAAGTTCCCGGAACTTCTCGGAAGTCACCCAATTTATCCCCATGTTTTCCTACTAATTTGAAATATGCTTTAGAGGACACAAGCCTTGGAATCCATCTTTTTCTGACGCACAGTACGCCATATTTTGCGGAAAGAATGCTGTAGTTTTTTGCTATATTAAATAGCAATTACCTGTTTGAAAAAAAAAGTTGAAGTCCAAGAATCACGAAAATCTTTTCAGTCGCCATCAAGCACCACTAAGTTTGATGACGGGGATTGATTTTGACTTCAATACTTATTGCAAGGGTGATTATCTTGCCAACAGAGATAATAATCAGAATTTCTTGACGAGAGTTTGTTGCACCAACAGATGGAATAGAACAAGGATTAACTTTTGTAAACCCCTTTTTCGAGGTGAGCCATGCTAACAGCGGCTAACGTGTCCTCAGAGATGGCGGTGAACTACTTCATCAAGAATTACTATCACCAAGTTAAGTCGCTTTGGAGTGGTCAAGGTGCTGAAAAATTGGGGTTGTCAGGGGCAGTCGATGATGAAGAAGCTTTTAAAAATATCATTGAGGGGCTTACGCCTGATGGTCGTGAGGTATTGAATGCCAGAGTAGTCAAAGAAAAGGGGAAAGGAGAACGCAGAGCCGCATTAGACTGTACATTTTCTGCGCCCAAAAGTGTAAGCTTGATGGCCTTGGTGGGCAGGGATACTCGTTTGATTGATGCTCACCATCAGGCGTTGAAAGAAGTCCTGCAACTGATAGAGCAGCGTTACGCCTATACCAGAGTGACAAACGATAACAAGAGACATAGAGTCAACACTGGTAACTTGGTGGTAGCGCAGTTTGACCACATCGAAAGCCGAGACTTAGACCCACATCTGCACACTCACTGTTTGTTGATGAATATGACTCAAACCGCAGATGGTAGGTGGTTGAGTTTGGGCAATTCGGAGATATTCGCCAATAAGAAATTCTTGGGAATGGCGTATCAAAGTTATCTGGCGCGTGAGGTGCTCAAACTTGGGTACGAAGTGGAGTTTCGTTTACATGGACAGTTTGATATCAAAGGGTTTAAAGAGCAAGATTTAGAAACGTTTTCTAAGCGACGACAACAAATCATCGCTGCGGCGGGTGCTAATTCGACTTGGGCAGAACGTGAAAAAATTTGGGATAATACCCGCCAGCGCAAGCAGAAACTACCAGAATCAGAATTAGTTGCATTGTGGAAGTCAGAAGCTGCTGCATTGGGTATCACGTTTGTCAAGCCAGGAGAACCAAGATCCGAACAGGCGGATGAAGTGGTTGAGCAAAAAAGTCTGATTGATGCCCTAGATGATGCGATCGCACATCTCAGCGAGAGAAATGTCGCCTTTAGACAAGAGGATTTAGAAAAATTCATCCTAGAAGAACGTTTAGCTACGGATATAGCAGCAACAGCAGCCCTGATTAGAGAGCATCAGGAGTTAATCGCTTTACCAGGATTGACTGACCAATTTACGACGATGACAGCAGTGCGACGGGAACTGGCAACGATTGACTTAATGCAGCAGGGTCAATATAAATTTTGCTCCATTTCCCAAAGAGAAGTAGTCGAAAGCCACTTAGAGAACACCTTACTAAATACCGGACAGCGCCAAGCAGTAGAATTAGCTGCAACAACATCTGACCAGTTCATTGCATGGCAGGGGGTAGCTGGCGCTGGCAAGACTTTTGCCCTCAAAGAGTTGAAGGCGATCGCTTTCAATGCCGGATATACCATCAAAGGCTTTGCCCCCAGTTCCTCTGCTGCTAAGGTTTTGAGTGAAGAGTTAGAGATTCAATCTCTTACTGTTGCGAGGCTTTTAATTACTGAACCACAGGAAATTGAACCAAATCAAATCTGGATTGTGGACGAAGCGGGTTTACTCAGTGCTAAGGATGCCCATGCACTCCTACAACGAGCAACCTTACTTCAAGCTAGGGTGATTTTAGTAGGTGACACTCGGCAGTTGTCAGCAGTATCAGCAGGTAATCCCTTCAAATCCTTGCAGCAAGCAGGAATTAAAACCGCACACCTCAATGAATCGTTGCGCCAAAAAGATCCTCAACTAAAATTAGCAATAGATTTAATTGCTGATGGCAGGATTGAAGCTGGTTTTGAACGACTAGAAGCCAACGGTTCCATACTTTCTATAGATAGTTTTTCCAAAATAGAGCAGATCGCCAATGATTATATAGTAGGGACACCAGAGCAGCGACTCAAAACTCTTGTGTTAGCTGGAACAAATACAGAAAGACTTGCCCTTACCCAAGCGATTCGCTCGAAGCTCAAGGGTGAAGGAACTTTGGGAGAAACTGCAACCATCACCCAATTGCAAACCAAAAATCTGACAAAAGTACAGATGCGGTTTGCCCATAACTTTGAAATTGGTGATGTGGTCATGCCGACACGGGATTACAAACGCCGGGGGCTTTCTAAAGGCAAATTATATGAAGTGGTAGGTCGAACTACTGATAAGTTGACCCTAATTGGTGATAATGGTCAGGTAATGGATGTAGACACGGCTTTTGAGAAAGCGGTTTACCACAGTCACCAGATTGAAATTGCTGTGGGCGATCGCTTGCAATGGAAGAAAAACGATCGGCAATTGGGACGACGCAACGGGCAAGAATTTACTGTGACAGGAATCGACCTGAACATAGTCCACATTAAATATGCTGATGAGCGTACTGAACGCATTAGTTTGACACAGGCACAAAACTTAGACTATGCCCTTGTGAGTACAACATATAGTAGCCAGGGTAAAACTGCGGATCGGGTGTTAATTTCGGCAGATTTCACTATTGGACAGGAAAGTTTTTATGTTGCTGCCAGCCGTGCAAGGCATGAATTAAAGATTTACACCGAAGATCCAACACGATTGGTAAAGTTGGCGCAACAGTCGAAAGCCAAAGAGAATGCTTTGGAATTGCTACGAAAACAAATTCAGAAATCGACTTTCAAGCAGCACCAAGCAATAACTATAAATATAAGTGCCCCTTTTGAGAAGCCAGTACTAAAACAAGAGACGACAGTATCTACTCCTTTTGTCGAGCCAATTGTGAAATCAGTTGCATCTAGCCGGACAACAAGCCATGATTCATCAATAAAAGTACCGAAAGTCTTGCCCGTCTTGAAAGAGACACCAAATTATAATACTGTTGAATCGGTTTTCTCTAAGCCAGTACTGAAATCTGCTGCCCCAACAGAAGCATTTTGGACACCACATCATACTAAAGACATTCCCAATTTTCTTGAACCAAAGCACTGGCAAGAGTTTGAAGATAGCGCTATCCATCCCGATATTACAGCGTTGAACTTTGAGAGTCTTCAGTTTAACTATGCAGGTGGTGAGCATGAAGCCTGGGAACGGCTCATGGTCAGCGAAAAACTGAATCGAACAAATACAGGACGGCTAACAGATGGTTTTATAAGGGCATATTCGCATCTTGATGCTGGTGGATGGTGGTGTGATGCTGGAGTTGATGCGCGAACATTTGCTGACTTAAAGCCAGGTGAGAAACCGCCGATTAAACGATGGGGATGCTACAAGCCAAATCAACTAAGACCCAAAAAAGATGAGTCTGGGCAGATAATTGAAGGGAAATTCATTAAATATGAGCATCCCCCAAAAGTTGAATTAAGTATCTTCTTCCTAGATGTCCCTGACGATATTGCCGAACGCATTTACTCCAAACACAAGGTGAACCCCAGTGATAGCGATCGCCAATCAGGATTTTGGTACTGTGTCTGGAAACATAATATCCCGTGTGCGATCGCAGAAGGTGCGAAAAAAGCAGCCAGCCTGTTGAGCCAAGGTCACGCTGCCATTGGGCTACCTGGGATTTCGGCGGGATACCGAACTCCCAAAGATGAGTTTGGCAAGAAAATTGGCAAGTCTTACCTGCATGAGGAGCTAGCGGTTTTTGCTACACCTAATAGAGAAATCAAATTCTGCTTTGACTATGAAACCAAGCCGGAAACAAAGCTCAATATCGAGCGAGATATTTCCGTGACTGGGAGATTGTTGCAAAAATCAGGAGCCAAAGTCAAAGTTGTCAGCTTGCCAGGGCCTTCTAAAGGTGTCGATGATTTTATAGTCGCAAGTGGGCCACTCGCTTACGAGAAATTGAGTCATCAAGCTATGAATTTAAGAGACTGGCAACGCCAGAATCAATACAAGAGTGCTGTTACGATATCACCACCTCAAAAGTTAACACCAGAACAACGTTCTTTACAGCAAAACCAATCTATAGGACAAACCGATGACATCAACCGACAACAACCCAAAACCGACACAGGAATTAGTAGTGTTAACCGAGAAAATAGAGAAATTGTTGAGCAGTCACGAGAAACTGAGTCAGGAATTGAGCGCAAAAATCCTACATTTGGAACAGAGCCAAGCCGAAGAAATGAGGAATTTCTTACAGCAATTAGCCGAGACATTGAACTCCAAGAAGTCGAACAGCTTGGAGACGACATTACAAGAATTAACCTCTTCTTTGGAGGCGGTCAGGGTACAAATCAGCGAACAGAGAGTATCTCAGGAGACACTGACAGAAAAAATTCAGCAATTCTTGACCAGACAACAAGTTATAGAAGTAGTGAGCGAATTGTAAACGCAATTACTAATTTTGTTGAGCAATCGTCTCTTGAGGTTGCACTAGCTGAAACATTGCAACCTCTAATCCAGGAATTTTCACATTATCAGCAGGATTTAACCAATGGAAAAATCACATTAGACAAACTTTCATCAGCCCTAGCTGAACAGGAAAAACACCAACTCTCACAACTTGCTGTAAATGCGATTACTGATTATGTTGAGCAGTCATCTGTTGAGTCTCTTGAGGTTAATTTACCAATACTAATCAAGGAACTCTCTCAATATCAGCTTTCTTTAACCAATGGAGCAACTACATTAGACAAACTGACAACAGCATTAATTCAATCAGAACAACGTCAAATATCACAACTCACCATAAATGCGATAGTTGATTATGTTGACCAATCATCTGTTGAGTCTGCACTGGCTGAAACATTACCAACTGTAATCAAGGAACTATCTTTTTATCCTGCTAATAGTGAATTTACTAAGATTGTCACCAATGTAGTCGCCATAATTGATAAATTGTCGGAGTGCCTTAAACAAAAAACTGCTGGTGCTGTCGAAGAAAAGGAACAAGTTACAACAAATATAAAGTCACTTCTAAGGCAGATGCTCCAGCATCTAGATAAACAACAAATGTCAGATTTATTTATCGAAGTAGGGAAATATGCTCAAGGTGAAAAAGTCAAAGGTGATCAAGTCAACAAGTTATTTTACCCTGTTGGTCAAACTGACTTATCTTTAACTTTTGAACAGAAAATGAATATGGTTCGCCAATTAATTAGAGAGGACAAAGCCCGGATTATGATCTTGCTGGAAATCCCCCAATCCCATGAGAGCAAACAAAGTAGATTTAGACGATAAACACTTCTGAGAGAAAGGGGAAAGGATGTATTCAAAACCTTTTCTCTTTCCCCACAATCCTATTCCCCCTCATCATCCCTTACCCATTCAACTTTTATCAATGCGCCATATAAAGACGCAACTTTCTATCTCTTTATACCTCTAGATTCCGAGTTTTGTTGAGCATTATTTTCAATTTGATGATGCATATCAACAACAGATTGAACTTTATCAAGTGCCTGTAACTGTTGCTCTGAGACGTTAGGCGATAAAACTCCATCTGTGAGAACAGCCTCGCCGTTTTTAGCACGAACGATTATATTCTCACCAAGACGTTCAAAATCAAAATTTGTACTTTTAAAACTCTTGGAACCATCAGGGTTATCTTTGCCCAAGATATTCAGCATTGCTTTAACACTCTGTCCAATTGCTTGACCTTTAACATCATCAACAGCAGCCCGTAGTTCAGTTCGAGTATTGTCAATAGCTGACTTAACACCCATAAGGCTTTGCTCAACAGTGTTTTTAACACCATCTACTTGTGTACGTAATTCTCCTGTTAAGTTACCAACTTGTTGATTGAGTTCATTCCTTACACTCTCAGTCTGATATTTAACTTCATCCTTGAAGCTAGTAATTTGTTCATTAATTTGAGATTTGAGTAAAGCAATTTCGTTTCTGAGCTTGGTAACTTCAGGTGTTAGCGCATCTTTAACCCACTCAAAAACATTCTTGGCAGTTTGTTTTACCTGGTTCTCAACCGTACCCACCCAGTCTTGAAGTACCGTATTTTGAATTTGTGGTAAAGAACGTTCATTCACCTGGGACAATGCTTTTTGGGTATTTTCAATCAACTGCTGTTGTTTCTCCAAAGATTTACCCATTTCGGCAACTTGGTCAATTAACTTTGACAGCGATTCGGGCGTTTGTTGCGTCTCTTTGATACTGTCAACAAGCTTTTGCTGTGCTTGAAGTTTACTTTGTAAAACTTTCACTTGTTTTTGCAAAGCTTCTATACTGTAGATTCGCTCATTACTTACAACTTTATTTGGCTGGGACGGGGGAGCTAAACCTAATTTGTCAGTCAGTACCTCTCCATTTTTAATATGGAATACTTTTTCATTACCAATTTTAATAGAAATTGCCCCTTGAGAATTTTTCGGGTCAGACAGAGCTTTTTTTAAGTTCTCTACTATCGTTGGTGTCAATAAGTTTTTAGAGGGTGATTCTCCCAATGTTCCTTGATAAACTTTGCTAGAGCTAGAGTAAATATGAACATCCTTGCTGGGATCTAATCCTTTTTCTTTAGCTTTCGCATGGATGAGTTTGAGGAGAGATTCTAAAATTTCTAGATAATCTCGCTTGATTTCTTTAGCTTCGCCATCATCAATCATTATTTTCGCCTTTGAGAATTGACTGAATTAACACATCAGGATTAATCGCTACTTCTGGTAAAACTATCCCACCGAGTTTATTAAGAACTTGTCTACCTTCAACTTCAATGTAAGCAAATTCTCCATCAATCATCACTGTTATCGATGATGTATTTTTTTCAACAGGAGATGGGATATAATCTTTCATCACACCATTTAATACAAAAATATTGGCATCATCTGCATCGCCGCTATAGACTTCAATACACTCAGTCAGATAGTTAGCATCAAAAGGCAAGTTATCCCAACTCTCAGCAGTGTTTAAAATCTCGCTTGGATATTTATCTGCTAGGGCTGCTATATCAGGAGGGAGTTTAGCAATTTGTTTTCTATCATAATCAGAGAACGGGTAAAACTTACTTGGTGACATGAATTTTATCCTTCGGATTTTCAGCTTTAATTTGATTCCAGATAATATTTACTTAAATCAGACTTGCATATTCTGATAACTGCTCTTGATTTTCTATTAAAGGTAACAATTTTATCGCGGAGGCTCGGCGAATTTTCATTTCTTCATCTGCGGGAGTTAAGAGAGTAGACTCTTTAGATAAGAACTTTTGAAACTCGTACCAAGCTTTCACACTGTCAGCTTCCGATTGAATTTCATGTTGAGGAATCTTAATTGATTGCAAGATTGGCAAACTTATTTGACTACGAGAACGAAAACCGGGACTAATAATTACTGCTTTCCCCTCTGGTAAAGTGTTAAATTGATTGACATCAAATAATTTTCGGGTACTGTTTTGGTCAGCATTAGAAATGCTTGCACCCCCCTTGCCTCCTGATGAGCGAGAACGTTGCTTGTATTTAATTTCCTCTTCACCTAAAAACTTACTAAATCGTTCGGCGGCGACATCATCTTGGGGGTTAAAGAATGCTTTAGTAGCACAACCACCAAAGATGGCATTAGTTGTGTTTTCACCATAAGATTCAATCAGCATTGAGAGATTTTGTAAACCTAAGATAGAAATTAGTCCATCCTCGCGGTTCTGATTCAGCCAATCAACCAGTGCTGGTAAATATAATGTGGGTAATTCATCAATCCCCAACACCAAAGGACAAGTACGTTTTTTAGCCACATTCCGGCTAACTAATAGATGTAGAATCGAGACTAGCAATGGGGCAATTACATCACGCTTTTCTTTGTTCATCCCGAATACCACCATCTGCCGCCCCTTCAAATCCAAAGGAATATTGGTTTTTCCACAGAACGCTGCTAATGCCGAGGGAACCATGAATCGGCTGAACAATCCGCTAGCTGTACCCACAATACTAGCTGCTGTTTCTGGCGACCCTGCAACAGATACAAACTGTGCGAAAGCCTCTCTAACCATGAAGTTTAGTTCGACGGCTTGCTCAATGCGCTTAACTAGCTTTGGCAATCCCAAGATTGCTTGGCACATCATAATATCTGGGTACTCTGTGCCCTTTGCCAGCATAAAGACGGCTTGGACTAGCTGATCTCCAGCATTGGTAAAGAAGCTGTTACCAGAATCCTTTTGTCCGAGTTGAAAGTTTCGATTTAGCGTGATTGCTAACTGCCGCGCCATTTCGGAGTCTTCGTTGCTGTTAAGAAAATCTATCGGGTTAGCGATCGCTGACTCTGCCGCGCCTGGGGCTAGAATAGTAACTTGATAGTCACGCTTTGCGGCATAACCCGCAAGTATGGGGGCTTGCCCTTTGGCATCGGCCGTTGCTGATTCTTGCTGTGCATACTTGAAATCATATAGAGCTATCGGGAGTCCTTGATCGATGGCAGATCGAATTAGCGGGTTAATCATTGAGAACGATTTGCCGCTCCCTGGCCCACCACAAACTAAAATCCCTCGTTGCGCTTCCGGGAAGTAAAGGGTTGCTGAATCTTCAGGGATACTCGTTTTCCTGATTCCACCAATAACCTCGCTCGTTGTATTCTTGGGAGTGCCAACATATAAAGATACGCGGTTATGCTTTCGCTTCTGAATTTGGTTACACGCCAATTTACGAGCTGCCGTTTTCTCCACCGCACCGCCCCACCGTGCGGTCGCTAACTTGGTTTTACCTCCCTTACTATCGATAATTTTGGCTAATACGATCACAGCACCACAAGCAAGTACCCCTAGTCCGGCGGGGGAAAACAGAGCCGATTCAAGACCTGGGGGAATAAGGGGAATGAATTGATTTGGATTGACTGATGAAGTAGTTTCGGTCATCGCCCAGTCCCCACGATAACCAAATCATTCTCGCTCACGGGCAACCAGGGTACCGGCCCAATGAAGTAAGGGGTACAAGTTTTCTGCTGGAATGGCGGTCGCGCACAGATCCTAAAGAATAAGCCAAAGTCGGCAGTCCCCTTGGATTCATTAACTCCAGTTAGCGCCACTTTGAACCCACTACCATACACTAGACGACCTGTGGGTTCTTTGCCCCCATTAACTGCTGCCAGGATTCCGTAGCCACCCTTGACTTGTTGGGATGAGCCTGATGCCCAACGCTTACCATACAAGCCGCCCTGACTGCCAGCAAAATCCCCCATCTCTAAGTATGAGCATTCAATGCCTGGAGGACAGGCGACCTCTTCAGTGCGGTCGCCTCTGACAACGCTGCCAGAAACAAAGTAATCATTCCCAGCCCTTGTGTCGCCCTTCTCTGCTCTCCCAAGTACAACCGATGCAATCCCCACAACGCCTATATCAGAGCTAATAGGCTGAGGCATTTTATCAAAGGGCACTTGACTTAATTTAGGAATTTGATTGACATAGGCTTGCTGCCATGATTTAAATTTCCCTAATTGAGTTTTGTCCAACCCAGGAATTGAATCAAGCGAATATTTGCTTAGGTCAATCTTATCCAGTGTCAGGTTTGCGACTTGAGGATTTGAGGCTATGGCTTGAGAAATAGTGCTGCTACCCAGTCCAGCACCATTCTTAGAAAATAGATCAGCTAATGGGGGAACTTCTGATAGGCTCAAATTGCCTAATTCAGGCATTGCTTTAACTAATGTTTTTGGCGTTTGCCATTGCATTAATCCAAAGTCTTTGAGGGTGGGTTTGGTGGTTGTGGCTGTAGTGGGCAAAGCCACCGTGCCAATGGACTTTAAGCTCAAGTTCGACATCTTAAAAGCATCATCCGCGTCGCCCAACATCACAACAGAATCTACTTTTTGCCCTGCTGTCCACGAGCGCGAGGGGTCGTACCCAAAAACGGAAATCAGATTTTTAGGTATCTTTAAAAATCCTGGCTGTTGAACGGGTGGCAAAGTATCCCATGTGATTTTCGACCAGTCGGGGGCAGCCGTCTTGTACAAGCCTTGCGAATAATCGATTGTCGGGGTAGTTGTCGGTGTCTGTGCGATTGAGGCGGAAAGCGGAACTACCGAAGCGTTGGCGAAGCCCATCGAAGATATCGCAGTCAGGAAAAAAGTTTTAAATTTCATCAAAGTTGCCCCCATTCAAGTAATTGGTGAAAAGTGGTTTTATCGACCTGAGAAAGCGAAATCGCCTCCTCTCTAGTCTTTCCCCGCCGTAATAATTTAATTGCATCTTGTACCTTATTCCAGGTGGTAGATCCGGGTTTAACTTGACCTTTCCGCCCAGCCTCCGCCAATCCAAAAGCGAGGGCATTAGCATCGTTCCTTTGAATCGCGCCGTTTAGCGTAGTTCCAGGATTGGGGCGTAAAACGGCAACAGACTGAGGCGGGGGGACTACTATGTTTTGTGGTGGTGGCGAGGGCTGCTTGACTACTGGCAGCGCTGATTGCGGTTTTTGAACTGTGAGAGGAATTGGTGATACCTGCCTTCTTATTGGCAAGGGTCGATCCGAATCAGATTTAACTACCAAGCTTGTATAGGCTGGGTTGCCAGTAGCAGGGACTATCTTAAATTGATATTGTTTTTCATTGGTAAGCACTGTAATTTGAGTGCTTCCATTGCTGCTAGAGGTAACAGGAAAATTAATCGGGTCAATCTGGCGAAGAAAGATTACAGTCGCTTTCCCTCCCGCGCATTCAGAATCGCCGCCTGATGACGGACATAAGCCGCCATTTGAGGTAAAAGCGAAGCGACTTGGATCGCCTATCCAAACTTGCTTGATAGTTTCCCCAGTCGGAATCAAATTAATAGTTAATCCATAACCCTTCCACACCTTTAATTCAATAGCGCTTTCTTTTGCATCATTCTCATAAACCGTTCGGATGGGCATTGCCGACACGCTTGAGGCAGTAGCTATTAAGAGGGTTGTAACAATAGCGAATTTATTTAACATTTTTCCATTTTCACCGGGAACTATTAACAGGGAAGATAAGTTATTGTTGGAGCTTTTTTCTAAGAGCAATAATCATTCGGCTTTCCTCTCGAAGCAAAAAATAATCGGTTCTATATCTGTTTCGTGAGATAATTCCACTCGTTTAGATAAAATAATATGTGTTTCTAATTCATCTTCATTTTTCTGTTCCCAGTTAAGAGTTCCCTCATAACGATATTGTTTGATTAACGAATACTTGCACTGGCTTACCAACGTCGATCACAAATACTTCTTCTCTACCGCTTAACTGTTGAGAACGGGCGACATTTGAACTTTTGATATTGTCGAGAATGCTATTAAATGCACCCTCTCCAAAAGCGGCGGATAAATCTTTCTGCTCGTTGGTAGTGGAGCTAACAGAGAAGCCATTAGAGCTACTGCTGACTTGAGTTACAGGGCGATTCTGTACTTCGGCAGCCTTCGCAACTCCCGCAACAATCGCTCCGATGAAATTGTTACCCAGGTTGCTACCTCTGCGGGACTCTGCTTTTAAGAAACCACCATCCTTGGCCATTATCAAAACAGCATTTGGTGGTAGCGGTTTCTCTTGGGTATCATTATTGGAGTTGACCAATACTGAAACGCCGCGTAGTTTGGCGAAACCCGAACCATTCGACTCTGCTAGTTGAACAACCAGATAAGCGCCCACGGGTAGTACGTCCCTACCATCTGAGGCTTTTAAGGGTTTTGTTAGTTTCACTAAGTAATTCTGGTTGCCAGCGTCACCAGTACCCCAAGCGATCGGCGTTTCTAGCCTACCCTCTGCGGTGCTGCCAACAAGTACGCGAAGAGCGTTGTAATTAATGGTAGTGTTCTGGGCGACTTGTGTAGCTCCTCCCGTACCTCCTTCAATTCCATTAGTCTTGATGGGTTTCTCGCTTTCTGATTCATCGACTGAACTCTTGAAACTGCCAACGTTTGCAGCGAGAAGCCATTGCTGAGTGGGGTCTTTGGTGGGGACATTGGTTGCAGCCGTTGGGAACGCCAAAGGAGATTGTCTGCTCGGCTGGGCAATTTTGGGCTGGGGCTGGGGTCGAGGCTGGGGTTGCGATACTCTAGCCTGGGGGAAAGTGAAGGGCGCTGTCGGCTGACTGGCGACTGGGTAAGAACGTTGTCGGCGCTGCACTGGTTGTATCGGAGGGGTAACGGGTGCGATTGAGGCTGGGGCTAAGGTTGCGCTAGGGGTAGGCGTTGGGCTAGGCAAGCGATCGCGAATCTGCTTTAACTCGTTATTTTGGCTAGTCAGGGCAAGCGCTGTTTTATCCTTGCCCGTCTCATTTTCCGGCTCTGCTAGGGGCGTTTGCTCTTCTGTAGGCGGTTGCACAATGCCCTTGGAAAACTTCAGCACATTCATTGAGTTACCGATTAAAGCCCCAATTATCACTACAAAGAGAAGCACTATCAGGGCAATAACACCCATTTTCAAGAGTGGAGATTGCGAGACTGTTCGAGCAGTAACAATTTCCTCTGGGGCGGGATTCTCGGAGGGGTGAATTGAATCATTAGCGTGAGAAGCTTTAGCCCCGTTCATGGCGGCAAAATCTTGCTCTTCTATCTCAATAGTTGCCTCTGGCAAAGCTGATTGGGTGTTCTTTTTCATAAATCTAAATCTTGGATTTTGTAAATTTCCAGCCCCGCTTTACGAACCCTTGAGGCGGTTTCTTGAACATCGGACGCAAATCTAGGCAGGGCAGCCGTATCAATCGCCCTGACAAATACAGTTTTGTTAAAAGCGATGGGCTTACCAACTAAATTGCTGCCTTGGAAAACAACAATCTCTGCAACAATATCTACTTTCCATTGCCCATCCTTAATCCGAGTCGGCTGACTGATTAGGCTGACTTTTAGGATTGATTGCGTAGACCCATTAAAGACATCGGGCGGCGTAAGATTACCTATCTCCTCAAGGAATGGTGCGCGAAAATCTTCTGATAATGCAAAGCCCCAAGCCCATGCACTAGTAGTAATCTTGGCTTTTGATGTCGATACACCAGCGTCTAACTTTAATTGTTTGGTGGGGTCTATCTTGTAATCATCGCTTGACTTTGGTAGAGCATTCCAACTTAAAAGTCCGGTCATTGTCTGCCCGACAAAATACGTAATAGCTTGCGGCGATCGCTCCAAGTTGCCTATAGGAAGAACTCTGATAGATTCGCCGTCATGTAACTCCACAAGGGTGGAAGCTTTCGTTTTAGAAATTGTTGCTATCCGAGCAAAATTGACAATTTCTATGAATAATAAGAGCGTTAATAAAATAGCATTGGCTATTAAGAAAATTGGGGTAAAGTTTAACTCTTTTCTCTCTAATAATTTCATCTTCTTAAACCCACAGAGAATTTAACCCCACTGGTAAACGCTGAGAATACAGCCATTCCGCCACCAGTGCCAATGGCTACCGCGAGTAATGGCGAGAAAATGGCTTGTAGTAGTTGCAATAATAAAGGATTGCTAGAAGGCTTGGAAACTATGGCGCTGGCAATAATACCGACTGTTACCGAGTAGGAAATGAGAACCAATGTTAGCCCTAACCAGCCAGACAGCCAAGCGTAAATAGGCTTGCTTTGAAAAGGCAGCAAAGATAAAACTAGGAAGATTGGGGCGACGAAGGCAATCATCAAGAATGACAGTTGGATGATATACTGGAAAGCGGCTGATAGTCCACTGAGAATTACGTAAACAAAGCCCTGAACTGCGCTATTGATTAGTTCGCCAGTCAGGTCTAAGGGGTTCCAGCTTCCTTCGCCAAAGCCTGCGCCAGTCTTTTCTCTAGCTTGCTGTGCCGATTTTCGTGTATTCTCTATAGCCTTATTGATGCAAGCTTGCTTCTTGCTTAATTCTTCGCCCTCTTTCTTCTCCTGATTATATTTGTCGCACTTAGCTAAGGCTATCTGTGCGGCTAAAACAAAGCTTTGGTCAGCGTTGACATTTCGGATAGCATCTCTCAAATTCACCCCATTTCTAGTAATACTTAGAATGCTTCTATTTAATCCTGTGGATACGTTTTTCAAGGCGATTGTCGTATTAGCAAGAAGGAACCCATTATTACTAAGCATGACAATTACTAGCAAGGGTAAAACCATCTCAGAGACAAAATCATACCCAAATCCTTCTTCGGCATATTTCCGATACCACCCAAAGGAAGCGAAGCCAATCATTACAACAGCTGCAAGAGTAGAAACAGCAACAACAGCCGTATAAATTGGGTTTGTTCCTGATGCCAGTTCAGCCCAATCATTCTCAAAGGATTTATAGATTAGGTCTGCGCCGTTCACAGCACCTTCAACTATTTCTCCGGCGTTTGTAGTCCCTGTATTTTCACCCGCTTGCTGTCCCGTAGTTTGAGCAAAAAGAATAGTTAAGAGCGCTATCATTATTGATTCTTCCAGAATGAATCGTTAGCTGCGGCATATTGGATAATCTGACGGGTAGCAGCACTGGACTCCTGATCTTTCGATGCCGCTTGCTCATCCATGCGGCTAGAAATGTCAGCAAGGTTAATGTTTGTAACTGCCAAAAAACGGGATTGTTTTTGAGCTTCTGAGTGAATGGATTTTGCGATCACAACGCTTTGTAAGTTTTGAGTTGCCATCTTTTTAAGAATGTCTTGGGTGATGACATCATCTTGAGCGGCAGCAGCATTTTCGCTTGATTTGGAGGTAGCATCATTAGTGGTTTCCGCCTCCTGTGATTGAACTTTTTGCCCCTCAGTTCCAAGGACTGACTCTGATTGTCCGCGTGTATATTGTTGATTCCAATCCTTGATGGCATTATTAGCTTGAATGCGTGGGTCTAAGGTTAGTAAATCACCTTGTTGTTTCTCAATGACTTTCTCAATGTTCTTACCAGCTTTTAGGGGATCTGGAATGCCTAAATCACCAACACTAGACTCAATTGCTTGATTTAATTCCGCTTCTAACTTGCCCCAACTTTGAGAAAACTCTTTCTGATAATTACTAATGTAAGTTTGTAAACTACTATAGATTTGTTGAAATTGAGTCAGAAAAGATTGGTTTTGATTTGTTTGGGCGTTAGCTGGTAGGCTAGAAAAGGATATCAAAACCACTGTGCTTGAGATTACGATCAACCACTTGGAATCTTTCATACAAGTTATCCATGTCTACTACGAAAGGTTCTTTGGTACATTCAGATTCGACAATCGCTTGTTTTTTTGATTTATCGAAGGACACGACTGAAACCAATAATGTTTTTGGTAATGTTTCCTTATTTAACAAGCTCGTAAAAAAGGGATCGTCAAAGGGCTTTGCATTAGGTGGAAGAGTAGAAGACTGCGATCTCAAAATCATCACGTAATCCCCAGGGTCAGCCGATTCCGAATTGATTCCAGGTTGTTTTACCCCAGGAAGCAACTTATTTTGAAACTTCACTGCTTGTAAACTAGGGCTGAAGTTAACAGCATCTTCGCCCAATTCTATAGAAACACCGCAGTCATTCTTTGCATTGCTCATACGTTTTTCGTATTGAGCTTGATTGTATTGCCATATTTGAAAGCTGACTATGGATGCAACACCAGCGAATATTCCCAGCAATAACTTATTTTGAATGGCTAATAATAGTACCTTCATAACGGCTTCCCTTGCTTAACGCAATCGACATAATATTTAGAAAATTCTGCCACCCAGGTGAACTTGTCGCTGTGAATTTTCTTGAATTTATCTCGCGTGGCTTGTTCTTCTCTGCTATTAGCGACCAACGCCAGCAGGGGATACGAGGGATAATAGCGACAGCGCACATATTTGTTGTTGTAGTCCAACAGCCACAAAGTGTATAGCTGCTGAATGTTGGGGACAAAGCTTTCGTTTTTATCGATAATTTCTCTAGGTATGCCCAGCAACTCAGAGAAACTATTAGCCGCGCCTGGGACAATACGCCCAATCAATCGCAATGGCATATTCTGTAATATTTGTTCTCCCGCCTCCGATTTGGCGATAGAGATAACGTCCTGTGCCGCCAGAAACACCCGACAGCCTTGCTTTCGAGCCGTGGCGCATTTACGACCCGCAAGCCGCGATAATGCAGAAAATCCCAGTAATACGCTAGCCTCATCCATAAAGAACACGCTATTGGGCGAGGATAGTGACTGCCGGGACGCGGCGATATATGCACTCATCCCGAACACTTCTGCATCTTTTCCTGATTGCAGATTAGTCAGAGCAAAGGTAATCAACTGGCTATCTGCCTGGAAGGTTGAAGGCTTGCAGATAGCGCTACCGATACTACTAGCTTGCCAGTACTGTAACCGCAAGCGGATGTAATTTAACGCTTTTTCTACATTGTCGTCCTGATAGCCTAAATAAATGTACGCAAGCGAAAAGAATTTCTCCATATCTGCCAATGTCGGGGTATTCGCCCACTCTGGGGTGTTTATCCCTGCTTTTCGCGCTAATTCAAATCGCTCCTTGATGTCGGCATCTTCGTAAAAGGCTTTTGTACCCAAAGGGATTACAGATTCTATAGTTTGTGATAGCAACCCATCAAACTTTTGCGTTCCTAAAACTAATTGAAGCACGATTAAATTAATATCATTTCGATGGGCTTTTGTCCTTTCCTCCCACTGCGACTCAGGAATCTTTGATAGGTCTAGCGGTTGTACAATATTGTTTGATTCCTTTGAGATATCGAAGTAAAATCCATTAAAGTAGGGCGTGAAGTCTCCAAAGGTTCCTGAACCATCATCATTTGGCAAGTCAATCATTAATACTGACATTCCCAACGCCAAGCATTGATAAATAATGGAGGCGATGATTACCGATTTCCCACTCCCGGTAGTGCCGATTACCATCATGTTTTTCGGCTTTGACAAATCGATATAGACTGATGATTGACCCTCATCAGCTACTAATTCAAAGCCTTGTTTGTCACCGTTAGCTGTCTGGACTACTGGAGTTAAACCAATCACTTCACTAGCAAAGAAAGTAGCTCGGCGGTTAAAAGGAAATGTTAACTGGGGTCTTTGTCTCAACAGCAAAGTGTCGAGCCAGATTGACCATGTATACTGCATTTCTCTAATCAACTCCGCAGGTTGATTGATATAGCCGGAAATTAACCGACAAGCGTCATCAATTTCTTCTGGAGAGTTGCGATAGACTAAAATAGTAACTGCTACATTTTCCGGGACATCACCCGTGTAAAGCTGCTTCTGAGCATCGACTGACCGCTCCGTATTAATTTGCGCTCCTACGTCAATAGTCTTTTTGCTGGCGATCGCCTCGGCATTTATTGACCGCCTCGTAATCAATTGTTGGGTAAGCCTAATCATTTTTTGATCGGCTGGGCTAATCTCTGTTATTATCTCAACATCATAAATAACCTCGCGTGAGAATACGTCCCATAAAAAGCGTATTTGCTGATAGGTTGAAGCAAACACCTCTGGTTTTTGGGCAAGCGTCATTACGCCGATATACTTCTTTTTGTCAGTACTCTGGTGGGGCAAACATACCCAGCGTCTGTCCGCGTAGGGTATGCCGTTATTCAAAAGTACGGATGTCGCGTGCAATTGGTCGTTATACCACGATGAGTTGGGCGCGGCTTCGTTAATCTCCTCCCTTAATTCGCCTGTATCATAAACCAAGGTATGGGGCACTTTTACAGCCTTCGCACCCATTCTAGAAATTAGGTCGCCCCACAATTGCTTGTCTGATTTGGGCGAGGGAAATAAACCCATTTCCGATAGTATTTGTTGATGCCGCAAAGAGACAATTATCGCTTTTTCAAGAACTTGAATTAAGTTTTGAACAGTGAGTTCGGTCGCTCCTGTTGGGGTGAATTTGCGCTGTAAAAAGTTCGCCAGCTTAACTATCGCTCTATCTACCGCGTCACCTCCTTCGGTACCTCCTGGGCGGACAGTGAAAGTTGTGTAAATACTGAGCTTGATATCCTTGCGCTGATGGTTACGTGTCAGTTCCTGCATTCGGGCAACTTGCCCCCAATCAAGAAACTCACTCTCAAGAGATATAGGGCTAGCTAGCCTCTGGCGATAGTCTTCAATTACTTTGTCTTCGTCGCAAAACGAAGACCAACGAAAGGTGAATTTCTCACCCTCGGAGAACTCTTTACAGCCGTTCTCAAAAGCCTTGACCATCGCCTCTAGTCTCTCTGATGAATTAAACAGTGGGTGAAAGCCAGTGCATTCATATCCGAATACTAATTGCAGCGTGTTGTTAGTGTCGCTTACTTGTTTTTTGCTCAACAAGTAAGCTCCAATTTGATAGTTCCCCTTTTTGAGTTTTACTAAAGTTGCTAAGTCTAAAAAGTCTTCAAAGGGTACTATTTTTTGATTACGAATGCTGCTTTTTACCATAGTTTAGGCATCCCCTTTGAACCCGCCCTTTTTTTGTTTTGGGGCGAAGAATATCTGACATAGCCACGAGTGAAAACTGGAACGCTTGGGAACACTCTTGACCAGAACAAGTAAGGACGTTTGCCAGATAAAACTATCACCGTAGCACTCAACCAAACACCAGCCAGCAGTCCCCAAACTATTCCTGCTCCAAACATAATCGCTATGATGAAGCCCACGCCAAACATAAATAAGGCGACTGCAAACTGAAAGCCAGTAAAAATACCGATTGTTGCATTTTGACCAAGTGACTGATTCACCCGTTTCATGGGCGATTTATTGTACTCGCTCATCACTAACAAGCGGCTGTAACGCCGTTAAATAAGATACTTTGAGCAATCCAAAGCACCAGGATTATGAAAAACACGCCTACGGGTTGTTGAACCATCTGCGTTACTTCCTGTCCTTCACCAATGCCGTTGGCAACCTTAAGCCCAGAAGCCACAAAGTATGCAAACAAAAGCACTGTGATGGTTGCATTGATCACTGCCGGAAGTGCTTTAATGGCAGTACTAGCTGCCGCCGCACCACCGCCACCAATACCTCCAGCGCCGCCGAACATACAAGTCATTGCCACCTGAGCCGAATCGAACAAGCCCCACCCATAAGAGGGCATTGACTGCATGACAATGATTGTCGCCGTACCGGCAGCGTTTATGTGATGCTGATACTTGCGCCCAATCACCGCAAGCGCCTTAGCTAGAACTTGAGTTTGTGTTCTTCCTACAGAATTATTAGATGCCAAGTGAATTTCTCCTTATAAACATAAAAATTACTTTTTCGAGCCTCTTTGATGAAACTCATTCTCTATATCAGCTAAAGTATGCTCTCTAGCTAGTGAGCGAATTTCTTGAAGGGGAGCAATATGATACAAGTAGAGCTTGCTCATGCCATTTAGACCACCTGTTTTTTTGTTGGTGAATTTCTTGAACTCTGGCAAGTACTTTCGAGCGATGTTCAAATATGCTTGTAGTTGTCTTGCAGAAACTTTTGGCTTTAACATCGCCGCAACTTCTGGTCTTGTTAGTTCTTCATTTTGCCAAGTTTTCCCCCCTATCCCCATGATTCTGAGAACTTCTTGCAACTTCTGACTATACATAAAATACCCCGCCTTTTTCGTGGCGGGGGAGTGTCATTTTAAAAAATATTAGCGGTCACAAAAAACTGGTTAAAGATAAGAATTGAGCGCTTTTCCTTCCCGTTCCCACTTTTCATCTAAAAGACGACAAGCTACGCGAACAACATTCTGAGGATTCCGTTTATGTTCTCCTGGCATATTCCAGTTCCGGGTAGTGTATTCACTTTCGTACCCCAAAACCAGGGCAAGCTCTCGATAACTTAATTTCCACTTCTTCTTAAACTCTATTGGGTGCATAGTATTTATTTGATACTTGCATAAAGAACTTATTTAATATTTATAACATAATTAGTTAGTCAATTCTTTATAATTTCCTTGGGAGAGATAAATCAAATTTTATATTTGCTTATCTTAATATTCTTCTAGAAAATATTAGCTATCATCGGGTTTATTCAATTTATCTATAATAGAGATATTCTCTTTTAATCAATTAATTTTATGTCCAACACAGATGCTAATTTTCAGCAGCTATTCCAGCCCACAAGTCAAGTTAATAAAGATAACGAAAATCCCACGCTATTAGTCAATCGCCTAACTCCCACTGATGACCAAATCAAAAACTGGCTACACTCACCACAAATCAAACAGTGGCTTACAAAACTACTAATGGGCATACCGAATAATCTCAAGATAGAAGCGATAAATACCATCATCAAAAATCTTATACAAAATCCAGACAAAGACTCTCGAGTACAATTCGGTAGTTCAACTATTGGAGTCGATGTTTTACGGTGGCAGCTTTGGGCATCCTATAAATTACCTTACGCCAGTGGAATCAAAACTCCTGATTGCCCCTACACTTTGAAGAAACATTTGGATACTCCCGATTAACTTCCCAGATCACATAATCCCGAAGTTTCATTAAATTCCCATACAATACCCGATCTATTCTTACCAAAACTACCATGCTTAACTGCCAACTGAGAATTGCTTCCACTATCTCACAAACACCAATGACAAATAAATAGATAAAAGTACGATTTTAATCCGTACTTCCGTCTCTTGATTTTTAATCAATCATCGTTATATTTTGTCGGGTTAAGTTTTTGCAATGCAACAGGCGATCGCACTCTTGGTGAGCAGGTACGCCATTGCTTGACTGCCATTAACTTAGTAGATGACTAAATATTGTATTGAAGCCAAATTTGATGACCTTAACAGAAACATTTCTTTACATCCCTTTTAGGCTCTAGCCCATGAACAGCTTTCATCGCACAAGGAGATTCTTTAGAGTTCGTAAGCCAATTGGATTTTCGATTTGGGACAATGAGTTAGCTTTAGAGCTACCCTTATAGAAGAACAGAATCTCTCAATTACTCTTTGACTCATGACGAGGCTCTTTCAAGTCGAAAAATTTCCGATTCTGATGTTGCCGGAAATCGAGGCGTATTTAGAAAGTGGACTATTTCGTGGAATCGGCAAGAAAACTGCTCAAACTTTGGTCAATTGCTTTGGAAGTGAGACTTTATCGATATTAGATAACAACCCCGAAAAGCTTTACACTGTTCCCGGACTAACTCAATATCGTATTGATGGTATTACCAAAGCTTGGTCAGAGAGTAAAAAGAATCCGAACTTGGGAGTAATTACCCAACTTTTGGCTGTGGGAACTTCATTGAAGTTAGCTTTGAAAATTTGTGACTATTACGGACACAAAACTGCAAATGTACTTCAGAACAACCCTTACAGATTAATTGATGATATTGATGGCATCGGTTTTAAGACTGCTGATCAGCTAGCAATATCTCTTGGTATCCCACTATACAGCGATACTCGCTATATCTCAGCTTTAATCCATGTTTTAAAATCCGGCTTGCGTGAAGGGAATTGTTTTTTACCCTTTGAGCAATTAGTAAGTATTGCCACTGACCTGCTTTGTTCACCACAGCATACGCCCGATGTTCAATTTTTAAATACAATCATTCAACAGTTACTTGCAAAGGGGACTTTAGTTTTGGGTGATGTTGGTAATAGCGTTTATCTCAAAGCTGCTTATCGGGCTGAACTTTCTGTGACTTTGAAAATTCTTGCTCTCCTTGAGCAACCGACTCACCCCACTGAACATTTAGAACACTGGTTAGCCCAATTCCAAACTACTGACTATCGCCAACTTTCACGTTTAAGTGATGAACAAATCAGCGCCTTGATGATGGCAGCCAAACATCCAATTAGCATTATTACTGGTGGCCCTGGTCGAGGGAAAACTTATGTACTGAAAACCTTGGTTGAATGGTTCATGCATACTGATAAAGCGATTGCACTTGCCGCTCCAACAGGGAAAGCTGCTAACCGGATGAAAGATGCTACAGGCATTGAAGCAACTACCATTCACCGTTTATTACAATGGCATGGAAACAATGCGGTTTTTCTTTATAACGAGGATAATCCTCTAAATCTTGATTGTCTAATCGTTGATGAATTTTCAATGGTTGATATATTTCTGTTCAATTCGCTACTCAAAGCCTTGCCCAAAAAAACCAGAATTGTACTGGTAGGGGACTTTGATCAATTGCCCAGTATTGGCGCAGGAATGGTCTTGCGAGATTTAATTGTTTCTGAACTCGTGCCAACTACAAGATTACGGACGATTTATCGCCAACGGCATGAAAGCCCAATTATTTATGCCGCTAATGATGTCAATTCTGGCATAGTCCCTACACTGCACAATTTTAATCAAGTTTCTGATTGGATGGATGTCGGTGACTGTGCAATGATTCTAAAAGATTCGCCCCAAGCGACCTCCCAAGCCATCGTTGAGTTGGTTAAAGCTATTAGCCAGTCAGGTGTTGATTTAAATCAACAACTAATAATCTTAGCGCCCCAAAAACAAGGAGACTGTGGAGTTCACAATCTCAATCTGCTTCTTGCCCCTATCTTTAATCCAAAACTTGAAAATCAACTACAAGTTATCTCTGGGTCGGTTGTCTACCGTGCGGGCGATCGCGTAATCCAACTGAAAAACCGTTATGAAACTGTCCCGCCTGTAATGAATGGCGAGATCGGTCAGGTTATTGCTGTGGAGCCGGAAAAATTTTTGGTTACAATCTCTTGGGAGGGCGGTGCAGTTGTTAATTATTATCCTGGAGACTTCGAGCAAATTATGCACTCGTTTTGTATCACTTGCCACAAGAGTCAAGGTAGCCAATTTCCTTATGTGATTTTCCCATTGGTCAGGGCTAATTACCGGATGTTAACCCGTCAGCTGCTCTACACGACTATGACTCGCGCAATGGGTACATTCATCGCAGTTGGACAGCATGAAGCATTGAAAACTGCTGTCGCTACTGATAAACCCGCCCAGCGTTTTACTGGACTAACTAATCTCCTCATTTCACCTGTTGAGCAACTTAGTGAAATCTGGCAGAGTTTGAGCAACACCAGAAAAACCACTTGTGCGACAACATCTGCGTCTACTGTTACTGTCGCTTCTAGGCTACAACAACGCCAACTAACTGCAACACCTGGACAGATGACTACTATTGGTAGTCTCGCACTACAAATGTATGAATCCAAGTATGGTTATCGTCCCTCAAAACAGCCCGAACTTGTCGGCAAGTTTCGCTTTAATACTTATCACTATGAGACTACCGCAATTGAGTTGATTGATTCAGCAATTGACGCAGTTCTGCGCCTTTAATAAAACCCATGCTCAACATGGGAACAACGGTCGCATCCAACCAGACTACTCTCAAATAGTTATCAGTTAAAAGTTTTGATAATTGGGTTTAAGTTCCCCACTATACGCCGCCAGGACTGATAACTGTTGACTGTTCACTGATTTAATATCTATGGCTATTCCGGCAGCAGAGTTAAAGATCGGGCAATCGGTGAAGTATCTGATCGGCACTCGAAGCGGTATGAGTGCGGCAATAACCGATATCAGCAAATCATCTCTTAGTCTCAAAAATACTCATATTGTTACTTTGACCTTTGATGATGATTCACTACCAAATCACTTAAAAACACAACAACTAACTGTTTATGACGAATTGCTTGAAGGTTGTGAAATAATCACATTTTAAAAAATTCAAATTGGCAACAGCAACAGCAGAGCGCACATCCGCCGCTACAAGTTGAAATTAATCAAAATACTAACTTACTGGCTGATATAATCCCGTCCGATCGTTAAATTCCCACCCCAACCCTGCTCTATCCTTCCCCTTACACCATGCTACAAAAAGCGGTGGGGGAAGATTAATTCGCTCCTTGCGTACACTTTCTTCACTTACACCAAGTCTCTTGGCTAAACCTTCTTCAGTTAACGGTTGCATTCTAGGAGTATGCACTTTGAATGATGAATTATTGTAGTACGGTTTCTGTCCCCGCTTTTGTTGATTGTTGAGATAGTCTTGAATTTTAATGATCGCCTCAGCCAACTGTGTCATTCGGGCATACATCTTCTCCACTTTTTGTTCTAAATTGGCAAGATTATCAATTGCTGTGGTTTGGTTGCTATTAGATTCATTTGAAAACTCTGACTCGAGCTTATCAAGTCTTTCGCAAATAGCTCTTATCGTTTCATTAGTTGGATTATTGTGACTTTTATTACTCGCAATTAAGTACTTCTCTACACTTGCCTTAATCTTTGAGTCTAGGCGTTCGTCTAAATCGTTACCACCTATTGCATCAACCTTATCTTGGGAATCGCCTAAGTAGAGATCGATAAATTCGAGCAGCGTGGCTGTTGCTGTTGTGCCTTTTGAGTTGCAACAGGCGATAAACTGCCCCCACTTCCTTTCGTCACAGTTGAAAGATGCTAATTTTTTTTTACGCCCTGTATTGCTCATGTTCACGTATCATCTAGGTAAACTTGGACTCTCCACGCTTATTAAATCGTGTAATTCATCATGATGGATTACCTTGATGCTATCATCGCCAAATGTGTCAGCGCATTCCTCAAGCAATGTTTTTATGAAGAAATACTACCCGCTTGTTGTGTGGCGTGGATCTCGATATGAGCGGGTAAGTGCGTTACCACCCAAATCGGGAAAATTGGCTTGCATGAAGATGAAGCGATCGCCTCGCTCCTGTGTTACTTGGCACGCTTATCAAGCGTGCCAAGTAGCAAAGCGTGCCAATGTTAGAAGTTAAAAAAACTTGCTGAAGGTTATCTCCTTCGGGGAGTATAGGAAATATCTAATTTTTCTACAGCCCTACGTTTAGGCTCCTCTCCTCGGCGGTCATACTTGGAAGTTGTCGCTGGCGTTGCATGTCCGGCTAATTTTTGGACAGTGACAATATCAGTGCCACAGTCTAGCAGGTCTGAGCAGAATGTCCGGCGAAAGTCATGGGGAGAAAATGACTCAACCCCAGCAACAGTCGCCCGTTTTCGCACAATCAGCAGTACCGCTTGAGAAGTCATACGTCGCAGCTGTACTTCTCCGCCTTTGCGAATCGGACACAAAAGCGCTCCAGCTTTGCGACCCCGAAGCAACAGCCAATCTTCTACCACAGCAGTTGCAGCAGTTGATAAATACACCGTCCGGTCTTTGCCCCCTTTACCGCCACGCACTTCCAGAGAATTTGTGTTGACACTAAAATCTTTCAAATCCAGGTTGACCACCTCAGAGCGCCGCACACCTGCACCACGCAGTATAGCAATTAGTGCTGCATCCCTAATACCCTGCGATGTAGGGTCTTCAATACAAACTCTCATCAGTGCTGCTATTTCCTCAGAAGAAAGCGCCCTACCTCTGAGTCTTGTTTTGACCTTAACGCTAGGAAAATCCACAGCCTTGGCGTAATCAGTTGCATCCATCAATTCCAATCTATACGCTTCTTTTAGCACTCGTCGCAATGCACACAGCATTTTATTAGTTGTCGCTGGGGCATATCGCTGCACTAAGGCAGTGCGTATGGCCGCAGTGTGCTGGTAGCGCAGCGCTGCCCAGTCGAGAGTATAAGCGTCACACTCCCCATTGGTGAGTAAAGAAGCGATTTTGTTTAATGCCTCTTCCATTGTCCGCTTAGAACCTAACGACAGCACAGACAGGTACACCGCAGCCGGGTGAATTGTCAAAGATGGGGGATTGGTCAGAACTAATGATGTAACTGACTGGCGGGGCATTTGCTTATCAGAACTGCTCTTCTCATAAGTAATTTTCCCACCAATGGCGACACCGCGATCGCCGACTGTAGGTGAATAATAAAGTTCAACAATTTCTGTTAGGTGCTTTACCCCGCTTCAAGCATCCGTCCATAAATCGCTTGCCTGTACGCCGCGCCCACGCTACGTTAGTTATTACTAGAGCGATCGCCACCGGCTCATGGCGGTTACGCCATCGCTCTTAAGGCGGGGCGTAGCTGATTGCGCCCACACTCTCTTAGCATCACTCTCCTAGCGCTAACCCTGGTTTCCCACCTGATTTCTGATCAGGTAAGTCCTTTTGTCAATAGGTTTTGAGACGCGCTAACCCTGGAGAAGTAAGAAGATGAAATATCAGTTTTCAACTAATTCTTTTTCCCTTATTACCATTGACTTGAGAAAACTATCTGAGAGTAAGTAACGACTTCAAGCTGAAACGAGAGTATTTTGGAACAAGTTAATATTAAAAATCCAGATAAGCCTTTCCGTTTATGGATGTAAGCGTTTAATACCTGCCAAAATAAAGGTGATTGCTTCTTCGGTGTGTTCCTCAATTATTTCTGGACTAAAACGATTAATCTCTGGAGTTAGATGCTTCCAGTTTTCATGAACTGTGAAGTAAAACAGGCAAATACTCAAGATATGGGTCAGCGCCAGAAACGGTTTGAGGGAGCGAAAATATCCTTCTGCAATGCCTTGTTCTAAAATTTTGAGCAGATGCTCATGGAGGCTCAAAACGTTACATTCCTTGAAATATACTCCTTGATTTTGACTTGCTTCCTGAAACCACAGCATTTGACGCTGAGGATTTTGAGCTTCATTGGTAATTGCGATGCGGATAATCTGCTTTAGGGCTTCTTCGGGGGATAAACCGTCAAAGTTGAATTGCTCAAGAATGGTTTGAACTTCATCGACTGAGCGTTGTAAGGCTGCTTTATACAAGCTTTCCTTGCTCTCAAAATAGTAATGAAGTGTTGCAGTTGTCACCTTGGCGCGATTAGCGATCGCACTCAGACGCGCACCGTTTAAGCCATGCCGTGAAAATTCGTACTCTGCCGCATCCAAAATTTGTTGCTGTGTTATCTGGGCATCTCGAACTGGGCGAACTGATTTGGTAAGTCGTTTACTGTGTCGAACCACTGCATCAAAATTTAGGGTTTGTGTTTATATGGTATCAGGCGAGCGCCTCAATATTGAAGACATTGAATCTGTGAATTGAGGGCAGGGCAGGAAATTGATAAGCTTACTGATTAATTAGTAAGTTAACTTTCTCAACTATGAAGCAACTGCAAGGCGCACCGTGGCTGTTGGCACATCGTTCCATGCTTAAGCCAAATAAACCAATGAAATTTTCTTTGCTAGGTAATGATTGCGTCCTTTGGCAAAATAATTATGGTGTAACTAATGCTTTACCCAACGCTTGCCCTCACATGGGTGCAATGCTATCAGAGGGATGGTGCATAACAAAACCTAATGGCAGTAGTGTAATCACCTGTCCTTTTCATGGATTGGAATTTGATGCTTCAGGTTGTACAGTCCTGCCTGGAGATAACAAGCCAACTAAATCATTAATGCAGCCACTAAATTTAGTTGTTCTCTAATTTCTTCTTCTCGTTCTCTCAGCTTTTTCCCATTCCACTCTGTGATATTTGTAAATTCTAAAAGTTTTGTTACCTGTAAATGAAAACTTTTAACTGACTTGTTTAAATCAAGAGTTGCACTTATATTTTTTGCCATAAAAGGTAGACGTTAAAACCCTAGAAAGATTACTTAACCGGAATCCTACCTTGTTTTTGACCCTCATAAATTTTTGCACACATCAATCACCACACTTAAAATTTATTGGCAGTCTATGTATTAATACGTCCATCTATGTAACAAATATTTTTAAGTACTGAAGAAAGTTGTTAGCGATCGCTGGTTTTTGATCCTACTTCACCAAATCGCGTTGCTCCCGAAAGAACTTTTCATGGGGAGAGAGGAGCTAGTGTAGGTATTGGACAAAGTTACAGTACGTTAGCCTGGATACCAGAGGCAGATGGGAGTTGGGCATTGCCGTTAAGACATGAACGGATCACCAGCTTTGAAACGCCAACGAGTAGGGCGGCATTTCAACTAAAAACTGTGACTCGTGAGTTAGGAAAAAGACCGCTTGCTGCTTATGACCGAGGTTCTTGTCTTCGCCAAATTTGTCCAAGCAACGGAGAAGATTGACGCAGACCTGTTGTTGCGTTTAGCTTCTAACCGATGCGTATGGGGTACACCTGGTGCTTACAAAGGACGAGGTGCACCGTGTAAACATGGTCATAAGTTTAAGCTCAATGACCCGGAAACTTGGACAGAGGTAACTGAAACTCTCTTATGTTGAAGACCCGAAAGTTGGTCGAGTTAAAGTAATGTGCTGGAGTGGGCATCAGCCACCTTCGCGTAAGCGTTATCCTACTGTCAAAAAACACGCATCTAAAAAACCTAAAACCGAAGAATCACTTAACAAAGCTGACTCAACTGCTGCTTAGTTTCGGCTGATTTTCTCATGATTCAACTTGACTCAGTTTCTCCAGGAAGTTGGGTAACTTTGTCTTGCTGTTCTCTTAATTACTGGTTGAATCTAAATTAGTCCAAACTCCAGTAGTAAATAAGATGCGTTTGCCCTGGGAATTGAAAGCAGTTACCGATTAAAAAATCTCTGCCGGATTAGAACTAATAATAAAAATCCTGTTTTGAGGTTACTATTTGTTGGTATATCTTTTCTTCTGGTAAATATTTGGGTGAACTTTCTGTGGCTCAAAGTTTGCAAAAAAAGACCAGGACATCGATTAATTTATCGTAAACTTTTTGAGCTAAGAGCTAAAACAGATGTTGGCGTTTTTACGCCAGGTTGTTGAACGTAAATACGAAGTTGTTAAAGGTATTTATATTCCATCGAGTTAATGTCATCATTTTAGCATCCAGATTTTTATAAGTATTCCTGATATATAATCTGTCTGCTGGTGAGATGAATTAAGAGAAAAAAGTATTACACAATACAAAATTGTTGATAATTTCCCTTTTAGAAAAAACTTTTTGGTTTACTGACAATAAAATATTCTCATGCCCTCAGTAATTTTTTGCAACACAACCGCAATTTTTGGCGTCAAGGAATTTAATCTGCTGATAAAGCATAGTAAGTTGTGTTAAATTAGCACCAGCTTCCTGTGCTTTAAGTAGTGGGTTGCCAAAGATTGCCTCTACCTCTAGTGGGCGGTGTTCATCGTAGTCAATCTTCATGCTGGTGCGGTACGGCTTCATTTTGTCTGTGTGCTCAAGCAGGTAGTGGATAAAGTCATCGGAGATAGTGCAAGCGCAACTTCTTGCACCCTTTACCACTTCACTCATTAACTGCTTGATTAAAGAGCGAGTGTGAAGATCCGCCATTAGCTCATCCGTCGTGGCATTGAGGACAACAGGGAGTCCACTGTAGGGGATATTCCAAACCAGTTTTTCCCAACGCGCCTGGAGTAAGTTGTCTACCATACGGATGGGAATATCGGCGCGTTCAAAGTCAGTGGCAATCTGACACATCTGTTCAGTAACACCACAGGGTCGATAGTTAGGGGCATATTCGCCGAGTTTAATTTCTTTATAGTCTAGGTGGCGGATATGTCCCGGTCCGACCTTATTAGAGCACAGAAAGCACAGCCCCCCTATGATCTGTTGTTGCGGTCCAACAATCCTGATAACTTCTTCTTCAATACCCAGTCCATTCTGTAGCAACAGAACAACGCCGCCCTCCTTCACTACAGCTGGCAACAAATGTGGCAGCAAGTGGTTTTGCGTCGTCTTCAGTGTTATGGCCACGACATCGCAAAGAGGCATCTCACTCACATCATTGTAGGCGTTAACATGGGGGAGAGTAAAGTCGCCGTCTATTGACTCAACAACTAGACCATGTTTGCTAACATATTCATAATCACTATGCAGCAGGAAGTGAACATCCAGCCCGCCTCGTTGTAGGCAAGCACCATAGTAGCCGCCCAGGGCACCGGTTCCAAGAATAGCGTAACTGCGGTTGGGCATCGAAAATTCCCTAAAATTACGTAGTTTGACAATTTAAGATGGCGTTGTTGCGTGAATAGGGAGAAATGGTAAATTTTACTTATCCCCTTTCTACTCCCAGCTTGACCATGAAAACCAAAGCGAAGTATAAGGTTCGCAACTGGAACGCTTATGATGCAGCGCTTAAGCAGCGAGGCAGTATTAGCTTCTGGGTGAGTGAGGAGGTGGTGGAGCAGTGGCGCAATGAAAAAAAAACCGGACGAAAAGGAGCTTCCAACTATTACAGCGACGTGGCAATCGCAACAATGGGGACGATTCAATCGGTGTTTCATTTACCTGGGCGGCAAGCAGAAGGTTTTTTGGAATCGCTGTTCACGCTCATGGGGGTTGAGCTAGAAGTACCAGATCACTCCACGCTGTCCCGTCGTTTGAGCTTTCTTGTCAGTGGAACTGCCAGTAGTTCCAAAGAATAAGGCTATTCATGTCGTGGTGGATTCGACGGGAGTAAAAGTATATGGTGAAGGCGAGTGGAAAGTTCGCACACATGGAGTTGGTAAACGGCGTACATGGCGCAAGTTGCATTTAGGAGTTGATGAGGGAAGCGGGGAGATTTTGGCTGCTGTAGTCACTACTAATGATGTCGCTGATTGCGAGGTACTACCTGACTTGTTGGAGCAGATTGAGCATCCGATAGCGCAACTATCTGGTGATGGTGGCTATGACACATTCGACTGTTACGATGCGACGCAGGAGCGGGGTGCCACAGCGAGTATTCCTCCGCGCAGTAACGCCAAGATTCAACAACATGGTAACCGTAAAGCACCTCCTCATCCAAGAGATGAGAATCTGCGCTCAATACATCAAGTTGGACGCAAGCAATGGAAGCAACAAAGCGGATATCATCGGCTTCGCTGTCTGAAACAGCTATGTTTCGCCTCAAAATTATTTTCGGAGGCAAGTTAAGACGACGATTTTTTGACAATCAAGCCGTTGAATTATTCTTGCAATGTGCTGCCCTTAATCGCATGATCCAGTTGGGCAAACCCGATAGCTACAAAATTGAAAACTAAATCACAATTTCACTAAGCAAAGGTGTGTCTTTTTTTGTTTCATGCAACAAAGCCATTTAAGATGCGGAATGTGGGTTCCATGCTCAAAACACTTGCTGTCCAAGCATAGTTCAACGATGATATCAGGGGAGGGGGATTCGACGGCGAATGCCCTTTTACCCAATTATAAAAAAGGGACAATATCCCTTTGACCCATATTGTTAGGTCAACTGAGGCTTTTTGGTCGTTTTGCCACATCTCAGTTGAGCAAGTCTGGCTCCTGGTGAACAATCATGTCGTATAACGATTGGAAGCTGAACCAGCCTACGTAATGGGAACCAACCTGAGTGTAAGTCAGACTAGCGGTATCGTGGTCTATGAGCACTAACCTCCCCACTGCCTCAGCCATCACCTGTACTTGACAGGCCCGCTCCATCGAGATCAACCACCATGCTGCCTCATCAACCGAGTGACCAACGCTCAGCAAGCCATGATTGCGTAGGATGACTGCCTTCTTATCTCCTAGTGTAGCAGCAATGCGCTGACCATCCTCAGAGCCTAGCACCACACCAGTGTAGTCAGAGAACAGAGCGTGGTCTTCATAGAACGCACATACATCCTGGGTGATAGGATCGAGAATGCGTCCAAGTGTTGACCAGGTTTTGCCGTAGAGCGAATGGGAATGAGCTGCTGCAACTACATCCGGTCGGGCTTTATGAATTTGGGAGTGGATAGCGAAAGCAGCGACATTCACTGGTTTGTCACCCTTCACAATCTCACCCTTGTGATTGACCAGCAGAAGGTCTGAGACGCAGATGCGACCAAAATGCATCCCGAAAGGATTAATCCAAAATTGGTCAGGAAATTCGGGGTCACGAGCAGTGATGTGACCAGCAACACCTTCATCGAAGCCGTAGCGGGCGAATAAGCGGAACGCCGCAGCTAAGTGTTGTTTGCGATGGAGGCGCTCATCTTCTACACTTTTAAATGTAGGCGGTTGAGAAAGGTCTACTTGAGACATAGCTTTAGCTACACAGGGTATTGGTATCATTGTGAAAACTGAATTCTGATTAGGGCATTCAGTTTTTATACTTCCTGTTTAAGGAACACTATTTTCAGCATTTGATATCATCAAAACAGCGTCTTAACTGTCGTGCTAATTCCTGGACATAAGGTTCAGTAAACATCGAGAAATGATTGCCCGGAACTTCAATTAACTTGATGGGTTGCTCAGAATATTTACCCCAACCTAACAAAGGGTCATCACTTGTGAACTCTGAGTTTTGAAAATCGTGAGTAATTTCATCGGTAGCTCGAAACAGAGTAATTTCGCCGGGATAAACCTGCGGGACATAATCTCGCATAGCTTGAATATGAGCTTTAAAAAGTTTGTAAATACGAAGAAACTGCTGAAGTTCAGCATCGTTAACAATGTTAGCTTTCCTCATCAAGAGCTTGAATTGCTCATCGGGTGGGAACTGCTGGAGTTCATTATAGGAAAGTGGCACATCTATGCCAAAAAAGTTTTTTAGAAATCCAGCTATGCGAATTACTAATTGAGCATCATCTTTTATTATGTGGGTAGCAGTTTTTGGAAATACAGCATCAAACACAGCAAGCAAACATACGTTTTGATCCTGCCTTCGCAGTTGTTGTGCCATCTCAAAGGCAATCATCCCGCCGTAACACCAACCTCCCAAAAGATACGGACCTTCTGGTTGCGTTACGCGAATTTCTTCAATATAATAAGCAGCTGTCTCCTCAACTGAAACAATGTCCGTTTCGTGTTGATTAGGGCTTTGTTCCAGCGCGTAAAATGGTTGTTCTAGATCGAGTTTGCTTGCCATCTTTGGGTAAGCAATAATGCTTCCCCCTGCTGGATGTACGCAGAAGAAAGGAATCCTTGAACCGGAAGACCGAATGGCTACCACAGGCGAACGCGAACCCGAACTAATTTGCTGGCTAAGAATTTTAGCAAGTTGTTTGATTGTCGAACCTTCAAAAAGAGTAGATAGGGGAAGGTTCTGCCCAAACCGCTCGTGAATTTGAGCCATTAAGCGTGCAGCTAAAAGAGAGTGCCCCCCTAATTCAAAGAAGTTGTCTGTAACTCCAATCGGGCTGATGTTCAGGAGATTTTCCCAAATCTGTACTAAAGCCAATTCCCAATGGTTTTGAGGAGCGGCAAAGGATTCGGTGGAGTGGGATCGAATAACATCGTCAGCCGGAAGCAATCGCTTGTCTAGTTTCCCACTCGGCGTTAGCGGTATCGCATCCAACATCACAAAGGCAGAAGGTACCATATATTCCGGCAGATTCTCTTGTAGTTTGCTGCGGAGTCGTGGCACTAAATTGCGGGCAAATTTTCCCTGTAGGGGATTATTTGCATAAACATTCCAAAGTTTTACGCGGGCATTTTCACCAGGGAATTTAACAACTGCCGTTTTATCTCGCTTGAACAGCACATTGTAACTTCCCGAACGGTCAGAACCAATCCAACTAATCTCAACAGTATAGCCTAAATCCTGGCTCAAATCCCAAAAATCTTCCGGGTCTACCTCAGAACTTTTAACGCTTTCCTCCAAAGCTGATCTAAATTCACCCACTATCTGGGAGTTGTTATAACTTGTCAGCCATTCTACCATTTTGATATCTGTTGAAATCCGAGCATTTGGCACGCCAGTCAAGCCTAAAAATTCTGGCTGAGTTTGTTCTATTAACTGACGAACTGAAGACAGCGTTAACATTTGCTCCCGCCAATCCATCCAAGAAATTTTAACTGGGGAATTATCAGTGGCTCCAATATGAAGCGTCACATCATAGCGATATTTGGTGACTTCATTATTAGAGTGGCGACCTCGTTTTGGCTGAATTTGAACATGACTAATTTTCGGTATATGCTGTTTTAAGGCAATAAAGAAGGCTGGGTCAATTACCAGTTCTTTTTCTTGGGTAAGGCGTTTTTGTACTCGTTGTTGTAGCTGAACTTTGGTTAACTCATCGGAAGCTTTGTACAGTTCGACCGAAGCGTGAAGAGGCTCCAAGAGTAAGAAGTTACGCACATCTCCCACGAAAACAAATCCGCCTGGTTCTACCGCATTTACAGATCCTTCTAAGACATGTAAGAGATAGTTGATACTTGGAAAGTATTGAATGACAGAATTGAGAATTACTGTGTTAAGACTATCTGCATCGATTCCCTCAAAGTCGTTGGCATTTTTTTGAAAAAGAGTTACCTGCTCCCGGGCTTGCTTTAGTATAAGCAGCTGCTTCCCGAGATAGTCCAGAGCGGTTTGTGAGAAATCTGTACCCACATATTTTGTACATAGAGGAGCAAGGCGGAACAGGAGCAAACCCACGCCACAACCTATTTCTAAAACACGGGTCGGGTTTTTCTCAAGAATACGCTCAATTGTATAGTTTACCCAATCCTGCATTTCTTTTGGAGGAATAGGGTTACCAGTATAGCTACTATTCCAGCTAACAATATTGAAGGTTGGGTCTTGTGGGACAGAAGGTTGAGTATAAGTTTCATCCCAGACTTTTTCCCATTCAGACAATTGCTCTGTATACAATTCTGTTTGTGGTTGATTTTCTTTAGAGATGACAAGATTTTGTGTCTCTGTCACCACATAAGCTATGAGACGTTTTTCGCTTTGAGGATCATCAATAGCGATGACAACGCATTCTCTGACATCTGAATATTGTGCGATTACTGCCTCAATTTCTCTTAGTTCAACTCTGAAGCCTCGGATTTTTATCTGGTCATCATGACGACCCAAATACTCAAGATTACCATCATTTAGATAACGCACTAAATCACCAGTTTTGTAAATCTTACTTCCTGGCACAAAGGGGTTATCAATAAACCGTTTGTGGGTTAATTCAGAATGATTAAGATAACTCCTAGCTAATCCATCACCACTAATATATAATTCACCAAAGACTCCTACAGGAACTGCCTGCAAATAGGGATCCAATACATAAACCTGTGTATTGTCAATTGGACGACCGATGGGAACGCTACTTGGTTTTTCTGGCAATAAACTTGTGTCGTAGCAAGTGACGTTGGCAGAGACTTCAGATGAACCATAAAGGTTGATTAGTTTTGCCGTTGGCATCAATTCTTGGAAAGCTCGTGCTAAGTCTAGAGAAAGGACTTCTCCACTGGTTATCCAGAGTTTGAGCTTCGACAAATTTTTAGTTAGATTGCCGTAGCTATTTACAAGTACCTGAAGCAATGAAGGGACAAGTATCAGCCGTGTAACTTTGCGATCGCTAAGAGTTTCTATGAAGAGTTGGGTGTCTTTAACAATTGTATCGGGAATAATAACGCTTGGAATTCCCTGAAGTAAGGGAGCAAAAAGCTCCCATACTGAGTCTACAAAACTAATACCACTTTTTTGGCAACAAATCTCCTCAGTTTCAAAAGGATAGGTTTTCCACAACCACTGTAAGCCATTGACTGTGCCTTTATGAGTACCGAGAACGCCCTTGGGAGTTCCAGTTGAACCAGAAGTGTAGATAACATAAGCCAGATGATTAGCTGTAAAAGTGCTGATAGGGTTTTCTTGAGATTCTTGGGCAACTGCGTCTTTGTGGACATTCAAGCAAATAGTTGTAGCTGAAGATTTGGGCAGCTTTTCTAATATCCCCTGTTGGGTTAGTAACACTGAAGCCTGAGAATCAGAGAGCATGAAATCTAGGCGAACACTTGGATAATTGGGGTCAAGGGGAATGTAAGCACCGCCTGCTTTGAGAATAGCCAAAATCCCAATAACCATTTCCACTGATTGCTCTAGACAAATAGCGACAAAGGTTTCTGTTGTAACTCCCAACTTTTGTAAATAATGGGCAAGCTGATTAGCCTTCTGGTTGAGCTGCTTATAGGTCAACTGGTCTGACTGACCAATTAATGCTAAAGCATTAGGTGAGTGCTCAACTTGCTGCTCAAATAATTTATGGAGACACGCATTTTGAGGATAATCCGACCCAGTATCATTCCATCCTATTAACAGTTGCTCTCGCTCTCTTACAGTAAGTATTTGAAATTCAGAGATTTGCAGATTTGGATTAGCAACAATGCTTTCTAGTAGAGTTTGAAAATTTTTGATTAAGCGAGTAATTGTTGCCGAATCAAACAGATCGGTGTTGTACTCCAAAAACCCTGTTAATTCCTGCTCTGATTCGGCAATCGATAAGAACATGTCGAACATTGCCGTGCCGCTATCAACCTCCAAGGTACGCAAGGTTAAACCAGAAACCTTTTGAAGGGGCATTGGAGCATTTTGTAGAACAAACATTACCTGAAACAGAAGATTACGGCTTAGGTTTCGCTCAGGTTGCAATTCTTCTACCAGCTTCTCAAAAGGCAAATCCTGATGTGCATAAGCATCGAGAGTTACCTCACGCACCCGACTCAGAAGTTGACGAAAGCTCGGGTTGCCGCTCAGGTCATTACGCATCACTAGAGTATTGACAAAAAAGCCAAGCATCCCTTCCAACTCGGCTCGGTTACGGTTAGCAATTGAAGAACCTACTAGGATGTCTTCTTGCTCTGTATAGCGGTAAAGTAATGTATTAAAGCCCGCTAGCAAAGTCATAAATAAAGTGGCTTCTTCTTGCTGGCTTAATTTATTAAGTGCCTTTGTTAAAGTTTTGGAGAAAGTAAAGTATTCCTTTGAGCCAGTAAAAGTGGCAATGCCGGGTCGCAGACGATCCGTGGGTAACCGCAGCACAGGTAGGTCACCACTTAGTTGTTGCTTCCAATAATTTAGTTGGGTTTTGAGCAATTCACCTTGCAAGCGATCGTGTTGCCAAACAGCAAAGTCTGCGTACTGAATGGGGAGTTCAGGCAGGGGTGAAGGCTGATCTGTAGAGAATGTAGCATACAGTGTTGCTAACTCCCGCATGAACACGCCACTAGACCATCCATCAGAGACAATATGGTGCATGGTCAAAAGAAAAACGTGCTCTTCTTTGCTTAGACGCAGCAAAGTTGCTCGTACTAGTGGTCCTTGAGCTAAATCGAAGGGCTTTTTAGCTTCCTCAGTTGCTAGTTGCTGAACTTCAGGTTCCCAATGTTTACCTGATAGATGCTCAAGGTTGATTATAGGTAGATCCCAGGTTAATTCGGGTGCAATGACCTGCCTCGGCTGTCCATTTACTGTCACAAAAGTGGTGCGCCAAGCTTCGTGACGTCTCAAAATTTCGTTAAGACTTTGCTTGAAAGCAGTTACATTGAGCCTCTCCTTTAAATGAAGAGCACCAAGAATATTGTAGAAGGGACTTCCATGGTAATACTGGTCAATAAACCACAGTTGCTGCTGGGAAAAAGATAAGGGAACATGGTCTGAGAATGGACGCTTGGAAATAGCCTGCTCTGTAAATTGACCAGCCTTCCATTTTTCCAGAAGGGCTTTTTTGGTAAGTGATAAATGAGAGTATCGTTTGTCCATGTCTAATAGTTTTTTGAGAATTGCTAATTGTGAAATTGTCCTTTATCCGTAAGCTAGTCATTAATGACTATTGACCATCAACCATTGATTTAAATAACTTCAACTTCTCCTTTGGATAATTATTCTATTTTTTTGAGAAGAAGTTCCTCAATCATTTCTGCTAGCTTTGCTACATCAGTTTCAATACCGCTACGTTTTTTGTTTATCTAATAACTATTTCTGTCGCTATCTTTATCTGATCGTTTAACACAGCATCGATATCATCTTCAGTGGTAAGGGGATTAGCAATGACAGACCGCAGCGCCACTAAGGGGATATCTTGTCCATAGCGTGTGGTATTAGTTGTTGTCCGTGAGACAAAAGTGCGACCAGCATGACGCTGATCTTTTTGTAGTTGATGATTGAATCTGTTGAGAAATTCGTTCTCTATTTTAGTCAATTTCCCTTTAGTAGCATTTTCTTTCAAAGAATCAGGGATATAGCGATAGATGAGAATGTTGAGATCCGGTTCTGCCAACAATTCAAATTCAGGCATAGCCGAAATGCAATTTGCTAGATATTGAGTTTTTCGGATTCCTTCATTAATCAAAAACTCATACCCTTTAACACCAATAAGATTTAGCCCGGCATCCAATAACAACACTGTACTTGGACAAGAACCTTCCAAAGCGCGTTTACCTAGATCAACTGACTTTTTACGCACGGCATAGGGTGCCTGTTTTTCTATCACTTCTGCCTTTTTAGGATCGCGCAGAAAAAGCATACCAATACCCATTGGTAGATACATTTGTTTATGTCCATCAATGGTTACTGAATCTGCTTTTTCGAGACCAGCAAGTTTATGCCGATGTTTTTGAGAAAAGATAACTGGTCCACCCCAAGCGGCATCTACGTGAAAATGAACATTAGCTTCTTGGCTAATGTGGGCGATATCTGAAAGTGAATCTACACCGCCAGAGTCTGTAGTACCAGCAACTCCAATGATCGCGATAATATGTTGGTTTTGAGCGCGACACTTTCTTATGGTTTGACGTAGTGCTTGTAAGTCAATCTGGTTCTTGTGGTTCGCTGGTACTTTAATTAAGCCATGTGCACCAATCCCCAATAAGTCTGCAGCTTTTTCAAACGAGTAATGTATTAAGCTAGAGCCAATCACAACTGCTCCGTTGTAACCATAACAATTTAATGCTGCTGCTAAACCTTCATTTGTAACGCCAGTAAAACCATCTTTTGGTCCTAAAGAAGCATTGCGAGCACACCAGAGAGCTGTAATATTGGCGATTGTTCCACCAGAAACTATAATACCTAGTGTACTTTGGGGATTTTGAATATGCTGTGAGTAAAATTCCTCAGGAAAATCATATATTAAGCGATGTATCTTTGCTAAGACTTGACGTTGATAAGGAGTTAAAGCTTTTGCTGTTTCTGTTTTAACTAAATTTTGATTCATCGCCGTCATTAATTTTGCTATTGGTCTCACAAAGTAGGGAAGTGCGGCATTCATGTGACCAATAAATCGCGGTGAAGATGTATGAATCGAATGAGTTACAACTTGCTCATATAACTTATTTACATAAGTTTTATTATTAACAGTTTTTGACGGAAATTTACTATTAGTGAAATTTTCTATCAACTCACTAATTTCTATGTCACTACTGCTGTTAATGGTTCGGAGAAAATTTTTAACTATAGCATTAATATGTTCATCCATTTCTCGTTCGGCTTTAACCGAATCAGTTGAGTTTTCAAACAGTTTCATCACATTTTCTTGAATGCTATTTTGCTCCGCAGAGTTTAGACAATCCAAATAAAGGGAATTAAACATTGGTTTCTTACTTTTCTTTCTAGTGATTGTTTAAGGAAGTGTTTGAAAAACGGATTAAACACTTAAAAGTGAGTAGATTAATGTCGCTGCGATTGAGGCGGCTGGAGCAAAGGTGATATCTTTACCACCTTATTCACCCGATTTGTACCAATTTAGGCTGTCTTGGTCTAAAATCAAACAATTTTTGCAATTACAAACTACCACACATAAGTAAGTCGGTGAGAAAAAATCAAACCATGTAACGAAAAGTAAAATCTTGATATTTGGCTCGTAGTAGCGCAGAGAGCGCATGTATCGCAACTATAAACCAGTGATAATTATTTGCGCCGACTTACTTATGAAGAATTGTAGCCTGCGATCGCGACATCACTTGAATTTGGGATGGTGCGCCTTATCACCGGGCGCAAGCTGTAAAAGAAGCATTGGAAGTGTTACAAATGAACCTGGAACCCTTACCTGGTTATAGCCCTGATTTTATGCCTGTCGAACACCTCTGGCAGTGGTTACGTGAAGATGTTACTTATCATACACATTATCATTCTTCTACAGAACTGATTGAACTCGTTCATTTATTTGAACAAGATATTAATTCCAACCCCTTTGAAATTAGCGTAGGCGTAGCCCGCCGCAAGCATCGCTTCTGGGTGAAAAATCACCTTGACCCTGACGAGGAAAAAATACGGGTTTCAACGTAGACGAGGTTTGAACAGATCCAACTCAATAGCATTTTTCTGCCCTTAAATAGTTTTTGCAACACTATGCTTGTCCGTCACAATCATTTTCAATCCACGAGGAGGTGAGATGATCACACCACGGCGTTCAGACTTGATGGGGTGTTGATCAACCACTTCCAGTTGCAAGCGCGATAAAACAGTTGCTAATACCAACTTCATTTGAAATGGCGCGAATGCAAAACCAATACAGCGACGATTGCTACCCCCAAAGGGTAAATACTCGTAGGGAGAAAACTGGCGTTCCAGAAAGCGCTCTGGCTTAAAGCGGTCCGGCTCTGGATATATGTCTTGCTGACGGTGCGTCAAATAAATGCACGGAGCAAGTCCTGTATCTGCATCAAACTCATAACCCATTAGCTTGAAAGGTGATTTGAGAATTCGAGGAGCTACAATTATCACAACGGGGGAAATCCGCAGCGTTTCCTGGCAAACTGCATTAAGATAAGGAAGTTTAGCGATCGCACTGGGGTCTGGGGAAGGACCTAAGGTATCTAATTCGTGTAAGAGTTTATCCCGTACTTCTGGGGTACGGTAAATCCAATACAATGCCCAGGTCATTGCTCCAGCAGTTGTTTCGTTACCAGCTAGCAGCAAGGTCAGCAATTCATCATGTAATTCTACATCTGTTATGTGCTGACCTGCTTCATCAATAGCAGACATCAGCAAAGACAAGATATCGGTAAGAGTCGGATCAAATTGCTCCCGACGTTGGCTAATCTCACTGTAGATAATTTTGTCAATTTGCTCTTTTTGACGCAGGAAGCGTCCCCACGGGCTCCAATTACCTAAATCTTTTTGCAATCCAGGTAGAAACAACAAACTAGTATTTAAGGGGTTTCCAGAACTTAGTTCTAGGACTGCTGTCCACAGACTTGCCAACTTTTGAAAACGGGGTCCTTCCTTCAAACCAAACACAGTACGCAGCATGACTTGTAAGGAAATGTCCTGCATAAATGAACGAACCTCAAAAGGTTGTCCAATTTTCCATTGCTGAATAACTTCTTCAGTAATATTACAAATTACCTGACCATAAACGCGCATCCGTTCTCCATGAAATGGAGGCATTAATAGCTGGCGATGGCGACGGTGGCGACTACCGTTTAACAATAGCAGTGACTCATTTCCTACTTGGGGTCGTAAAACTGCTAAGTCTTTACCTACCTCAAATAAGTTGGGATCAGCATTCAAAACTTCCTGAATTGCTTGAGGGTTACTAAAGAGTACGACTGGTGTATTATTGAACCGTATGGTGAAAATATCGCCATACTTCTGGTGACAAGCATCTAAAAATTCAAGAGGGCGAACAAGCCACTGTAACCACTGTAATACTCCTGGCATTTGAGGACCATTAGGGAGTTTGCTCAGAGTTTTTCCGTTTTTGTTAAAGTTTTCCGTCATAAGATTAAGCTGGCATCTCAGCGTAGACAGTTAGGCGGTAGCGACACATCAAGACCTCAAACAATCACCAAAATCTGATAAGACTCTATCAGGTATGCAAATGGTTTTAATTATGCCCTATAGCCAACTTGCTTGCAGTTATCAAATCTTCTACATCGTAGTCAAAATACTTTTTAATTTCTGGTTTGTTAGAATCCTTAATCCAAGACAAAAAACGCGAATACTCGGAGTGAAAAAACTCAGATGCTCCATCTATATGTTTTTGTGATATATCTCCTAAATTTAAAAGATTCTTTGGTAAAAAATCAATTGAGTTTATCAAAGACATAATGTGGTTTGCAGCCTCATCTGGAGATAGTAACCCGGCTTCAAATTTTTCGATAGTTGCAGTAGCTTCTTCAAAAAACTCGTCAGCTAATCCTTCAAAACCAGGAGTTAAACCATCTATTCTTTCTTGGCAATTATCTTCTGATAACTCTTTAGCCTTACCTGCGGCAATTTTTAATCTTTTTCTAAGTCCTGCTTTCGCTTGCCGCACAAAACTTCCAATTATCCAAATTCGTCTCCAAGCATCCCAAAGGTTAAAGTTAGCAAAAGAAATGTATGAACAGTTAACTAATTTATCATTATAATCAAAAAGCTTTTGTTGCAAACTCTCAAGTTCAGTAAAATTCTCTGTTGAATAATCATTCTCTAAAATAGCCTTTATAATTTTAGAAGCTAAGGGACTGATAATCGTACAACTGTTTACTAATCCAAAGGAATAAAGAGGGTCGATAAATCCTGCTGCATGAGGGAGTAGATAAAAACGTTCTCCTACACATGAACGTGATGAATATTGCAGGCGATCTGTTGATACCCAATTACGAACAGGTTTAGCATTTTCAAACTGCATACTGATTCCAGGAAATCGTGAAAGGAAATTTTGAAATTCTTGTTCAGGAGATATATCAGTTTTGGGAAAACGCCGAGAATCTAAGTTTAGTCCTACACTACAAATTGGATTATTTGATTTTTCATGATTATTAAATGGAATAACCCACATCCACCCGCCGTCAAATATGTGATGAAGAGTACCTTGATACCAAAGCAGTTTATCTTGACTTTCTCCGCTTGAATGAATACAATCATCATATTTTTTAACACCAGTCATGTGAGTAAAAATACTTCTTGAATGAGTTTTTAACCTGGTTGGATTTTCTCGTAAATTAAATTTTTGACTAATCGGAGAATTATGACCACTGGCATCAACTAAATAATTAGCAGTAAACTGCTCGTTATCCTCTAGTTTAACTAGAACACCTTTTTTGTCTATTGTTATATCTAAAATTTTAGTATTTTCTAAAAGTTTCACTCCATAATTAACAGCAACTTTCGCCATGTATTGGTCTATATCTTGACGATATAAATGACTGCTTGCGGGAACACCAACTTTATTGGTATTTTGTAAAGTCTGTTCTTTTCCTTCCTGATGATATATAAAGTTAAACGAGCGCTTTAATCCACAAGCAGATGGTGAAATATTGTTGCAGATATTATCGAAAGAACTCAAGTGTGCGATTTCAGGAACAAGATATTGATAACTGAGAATACTCATCATTAAATCTGTGTCAGGCGTCATTGCTTCTCCGATCGCAAATCTTGGATGAGATCCCTTGTCGATCATCAAGACTCTAACATTATGTTTTGCTAAAATTGTTGCCAAAATCGAGCCTGCAAGTCCAGAACCCAAAATTAATACATCAAATTGATTAATTCTATTGTAACTCATGACACACATTCTCTCTTAGTTACTAAAGATTTGCATTCTTTTGATATAGCTTTGAATTGCCCTTTCATTCAGCTTCTACCAAGATTTCTTTTTAGGGCATCTTTTTAGCTTGTATGGACGCTTTACGCATCTCTTTTCTAAAGCCTGATTTTTTGTCAGCGATTTTCATTCAATCACATTGGAAGTCCCTAACAAAACCTATAGTTGGGGTTAAAACGAACATTTATTTCATCCTAAAAGAATTGTTCAGATTTGTCAGTTATTAAAAAGTTAGTAGAAAATATAACTTTTATTTGGGTCTTTGAGGACTTCCAATTAAAAAAATCTCCAATCACAGCACTTAAGATGGTGCGTTACGGCGCATGAAGTGAGTACACAATGAAAATTCTACATATCTATGCGCTTAACACACCCTACAGTTGGGTAATTTATTTTTTGGTACTCCCTAACGCTCTTCCATCACTCTCAGAAAACAATAATCGAAGCAGAAAACTGAAACTATAACTAAATCAAGGTTTGAGGCTTTATTTTCTAATATAAATTCAAAAATGTAGCCAAAGCCTGGAAAGTGAAGTCTCGTGAGCCTTACAGCGATTGCTTTCTTCAAGAGTGATGGAAGAGGGCTAATCTGCCACAAAGCTGTAGCGCTGTCCCAATACTGCTTGGTTAAGGATATTTGAGGTGTTAGAAACCCAGTAACTTCTGCGAAATCGGGTTTCTAATTTTCACTTATCCGAGTAGTATTGAGCGCTGTCCCATCGCTCAGTTCAATAGCTACTAAATTAAGTTACTAACTTTATTGAAACTTTTAGTCATTGACAAAGTATAAATTATAATATTGAATGAATTATTAATAACTCAAACTTGGATATTAAACTAATTTTATCTATCTAAGCCGCAAAACCCTTATCCATTTTTGCAAAACTATAGTTAAGTTAAACACTGAGGTGTATCGTGCAAAAGATTCCACTTATTATTTTTGACGAAACCCTCCGAGACGGAGAACAACAAGCTGGGCTTTTCTTCAATTACGAAACGAAACAATCTCTAGCACGTCTCATTGCTCAAAGTGGGGTGCATCGAATAGATATTATGCCTGCTATCAGTGAAACTGAGGAACGGCTAGTGCAGTCACTGGTTAAAGAAGGTTTTGGTAGCATAATCACCCCAGCCACGATGATAGGTAAACAATTCATCGACCAAGCCAAAGCTTGCGGAGTAGAAAGAATTATCCTCTTTAATGCAGTTTCCGACCGATTGTTATTTCTAAGAGATCCAGATATCCGGCGGTCTGTATTACTTCATGGTAAAACAGTAGATGATAATATCCCACAAGTTATTCTTAACCATGTACGTCAAAGTATGGTTAATCGGGTTTTGGAAAGTTTGCGTTATGCCACAAGCGAAGAGATCGGTTTAAAAGTAGAATTCGCGGCTGAAGATGCCAGTCGAGCTGATTTTGACTTCTTAGTACAGTGTATCTGCGAATTCAATCCTTACATTGAACACTTCATGCTCTGTGATACCGTAGGTATCCTCAGCCCAGACAAAACTTATGGGTGGATTAACAACCTTTTGAAAGCCACAAATTATCCACCATTGGCAGTACATTTTCACAACGACTTAGGTATGGCTCTCGAAAATACACTACAAGCATTAGTAGCTGGAGCATCGATGGTATCAGGCACTTTTGGAGGAATTGGGGAACGTGCAGGAAATGTGGCACTAGATCAGGTTTTAAATGGCCTAAGGCTACGCTTTGGCGTAGAGGTAGAAGGGATTGACTATGATGTCGTTGCGCGAGTTACAGACTATCTGACTCAGGTAGGGGCTCGCGCTGCTTTACCTTACTCTAATGCAGCCCTACGTCACGAAACGGGTATCCATATCAATTCTTTTTTACAAGATCCTAAGAGCTACTCTATTTTTTCTTATGAAGAACTAGAGATATGGTTTGGTAAATGTAGTGGTGCTAGCAATTTTCAGTACCTTTTTGAGAAGCGCCTGCAAAAAACTCTCTCAAGAGACCACTACAATCAAATGCGCTTGGCTATCAAATCCCTTTCTACTAAAGAAGAACGCTGTTTTACTACTGAAGAAGTGGTTGAGCTATTTGAGCAAGGAGCTTTAAATGTCTAAACATTATCGTCTGGTGGTTCTTAAAGGCGAAGGGATTGGACCAGAAGTGGTAGAAGCTTCTTTGAAGGTTCTCCAACAGGTTGCCAAACTCGAAGGTTTTTCTGTAGACGTGGACTATGGCTTGATTGGAAAAGCAGCATTAGATATTCTAGGAAATTATTTGCCAAAAGAAACCATCCAACTGTGTGAAGGTGCTGATGGTATTCTTTTTGGAGCAGTGTCAAGTGGTGGGCTTTTAGAGCTACGTAAACACTTCGACTTTTTTATCAACCTTCGCCCTGTCCGGATATTTAAAAATCTGTTGGATAAATCTAGCCTTCAGTCTGACCGGATACAAGACCTAGATATACTGTTTATCCGGGAGCTGGTAAGTGGAATTTACTTTGGTCCTTCCAGGCGAGATGAAGATGAAAATGGCTCTTATGGCTATCACACTATGCGCTACCACGATTGGGAGATTCGCCGGATAGCTAGAGTAAGTTTACAAAAGGCTAAAGAGCGCCGGGGCTTACTCACCGTGGCTCATAAAGAAAATGCTTTACCCCATTTGCCTTGGAGCCGTTTAGTACAAGAGGAGTCAGTAGATTTTCCAGGAGTTGTGGTAGAGCCAATGTTGGTAGACAATTTAGCCATGCAGTTGGTGCGTAACCCCAAGCGTTTTGATGTCATTCTTGCTGGGAATCTGTTTGGGGACATCCTCACCGATATTGGAGGAGCATTAGTAGGTTCAATAGGATTATTAGCATCTGCTAGTTTAAACGCAGAGGGTTTCGGATTATACGAAGCTATTCATGGCACAGCACCGGATATTGCAGGTCGGGGCATTGCTAATCCTCTGGGAACCATTGGGGCAGTAGTATTAATGCTTCAGCAGTGGGGCGAAAACGATGCTGCCCAGACCCTGATTCAAGCTCAGGAAAGGATTTTGAACCAAGGCTATCGCACACCAGACCTAGCTCCTAAGAACCAAGAAATCTCGATAGGTACGGAAGCATTAGCTGACCTTTTAGTCCATGAAATTTCTCAATTAGCCGTTTTAAGTAAGTAAAACTAATGAGTACAGAACCTAAAGTGTTGATTCTTGGAGATGATATCAACACTGATGATATTACACCTGCAAATCGTTGCACCAATGCGGAACCAGATCATTTAAAGCACTATGCTTTTGAGCATCTCATTGGTGAAGGGAATCTTTTGGGTTATGAAGTAATCGAAGCGGGACGCAATTTCGGTTGTGGTTCTAGCCGGGAACATGCCCCCATCGCCATTAAGGCAGCCGGAATTAAAAAAGTCCGCGCCCGTTCTTTTGCTGAAATTTTTTACCGCAACAGTATTAATATCGGTCTGAGTTTAGAAATAATCGAACAACCTCACACTGACTCGATAGTAGAAGCAATTGTGAATAGTGGCGGTCTGACCTCCTTCAATCAAAAGCGTCAAAATTGCCATGTCTCTGTTTCCAGAAGTTTAACTTCTGCTAGACCGATGACCATGTCTGAAAAACTTCTGGCGCGTGCTTCAGGCAATTCTTACGTCCAAGCCGGTGAGACAGTTTTTGCCAAAGTCGATTTAGCGATGTCTCATGATGCGGTAGTCGGACCAGTTGCCAGAGTTTTTTACAAGCATTTTGGGGAAGAGGCAAGGCTGTGGGAATCGAACCGAGTCGTTTTGGTAGCAGATCACTTTATCCAAACTGATGATGTGCGGGTAGACCCCAAAACTAAAATGCTGTACCAAGAAATGGTGCAGTTTGCAAAGAAACAAGGTTGTCATTTATTAGATGTTGTTTCGCCAGGTGAAGCCGCTGGTATTTGTCATGTTCTCCTACCGGAAAAGGGCTTTATACATCCAGGTATACTTGTAGCAGGGACAGACTCCCACACCTGTACTTACGGTGCTTTCGGATGTTTTTCTACTGGAGTTGGAACTACGGATATGGCAAATATTTTTGCCATGGGGGATATGTGGATTCGGGTTCCTCAAACTTTACTTCTTGTATTAGAAGGAACTTTACCGAATTACCTAAGTGCTAAGGACATTATGCTCTTTATCCTTGGAAAAATCGGCTGTGATGGTGCCACAAGTAAGGTTATAGAATTCCGAGGCAGCATTATCGACCAGTTGCCAATGGAAGAGCGTATGACATTGGCTAATATGGCGATCGAGTGTGGAGCTATGTGTGGTTTGATTGCCCCAGATGAAATCACCCGTGAGTACATCAAGAATCGTAATCAGGCTTCATTTGAAGAATTTACTAGTGACCCTAATGCCTATTACGAAAAGATTTATCAGTTTGACTTGAGTGGTTTAGAGCCGCAAGTGGCTTGTCCTCCCAAACCAGACCAAGTAGTTGGGATTAATGAATTGGGGGAAGTACCTATTACCCGAGCTTTTATTGGCTCTTGCACGGGAGGAAAGCTCTTTGATCTTGCTCAGGCTGCTGAGGTGTTAAAAGATCGTCATGTTGCTTCTGGGGTAGATCTCTTCGTGGTTCCAGCTTCCCAAGAAGTGCGCCAAAACGCTGAGCAGTTGGGCTACTTAAAGATTTTTGAAGAGGCTGGCGTGCAACTACTAAAATCTGGCTGTGGAGCTTGTATTAATGCCGGACTAGGGGGGTTAGGAAAAGAAGAAATAGGAATTTATGCTACCAACCGCAACTTCAAAGGGCGTAGCGGAGATCCGAGTGCCAAAAACTATCTTGCTTCCCCTCGAGTAGTGGCTATCTCAGCAATTAGAGGACACATAACTAACCAACTAGAAGTCTAAACAGTCTCAAGCAATTTTTTTATAAAAGACGCAATCATGAAAGCCTCAAATTTGATCCACGATTGGAATGAAGAACCAAAATTTAACCCAAAAACTATTCAACTGTGCGATGAGACGCTTCGGGACGGTCTCCAAGGAGGTGTTCCTCGTCTACCTTCTGAAGAGGAGAAGCTTGACCTGTTAGCTATGGCTGATTCCTTAGGTATTTATACGGCAGCAGTAGGTTTTCCAGCCCAAGAGATAGCTTATCAGGAAGCTCTTGCTTTATGTCAAGGAGCGCAGAAGCGAGGACTGAACATCCGCTTGGCGTTACTGGGTCGTATGGTAGAAGCAGACATTCAGGCTATTGCCCGAATTCAACAGGCAAGTGGTCGTTCTGTAGCTGCTTGGTTATTTCTGGCTTGCTCTCCCATGCGCCGCTACCTCGACGCACATGATTTAGATGAACTGGAACGCCTGACGCGCTATGGCATCGGTTTGGCTGCCAAACTTGGCTTGCCTGTTAGTTTTGGCACTGAAGATACTACCAGAACCGAACCAGAAGTTTTGGAACGCCTTTTCCGGGCTGCGATTGAGGAAGGGGCTGAAACAGTTGCCTTATGTGACACAGTTGGTCATTTAACGCCTATAGGTACTGAGCGATTGGTAAAGCATTTCCGAAGGTTTCTGGATGAACATGGTTTTGATGTAAAACTAGAGTTCCACGGTCATAATGATCGTGGATTAGGGGTATCGAATAACCTCGCAGCCGTGAGTGCGGGTGTAGACCGCGTTCATTGCACAGCACTGGGTATTGGCGAGCGATCGGGTAACATCCCATTGGAACTAACGTTAGTAAACTTAAAGATTCAGGGTCTTTGGTCTGGAGACATTTCTGGTTTAAATGCCTACTGTACCGAAGTAAGCAAAGTTTGCCAACTGACACTTCCAACTAATTACCCAGTCTTCGGAGCCAACGCCTTTCTTACTCAAGCGGGCGTCCATGCATCGGCTATCCTTAAGGCAGAAATCTTAGGAGAACCAGAAATTGCTGCGTTGGTTTATTCCGGGGTTGACCCTCGCTTAGTCGGCTTGGACTACAGCATACAAGTCGGTCCCTATAGTGGTCACTCTAACGTGCGTTTTCTATTATTCCGCAAAGGATTAAAAGTGGAAGACCAAGTGGTGAACAAGATTTTGGCAAAGGCTCGTACGGAAAATCGAGTGCTTGCTGACGAGGAAGTTTATGCCTTAGCCCAATCTTGAATCTTTATGGGTTACGAACTTGCATTGAATTGGGACTCCAGCAAAGTAAAAATGAACTAGTGGTTCATGTCATTAGTTTTGACAGGTTATTAAATTGCAGAAAACCTGTAGAGACGAGCCATGGCGCGTCTCTACAACCCACCAGAATTAATGACACAGACCACTAGTACTCTGTCAAGTCAACTTTGCGGGGACAATCAACGTTCAGAGGATGTTTTAAAGGTGGGGGGCTATTGTAAGAAAGCTCACAAGCCTTAAGCTGAAATTGAAGACATCAGCACCTTATGAGCAATGACTAAAACATATCCTAACAATCTGACATGGGAGCAGTGGGAATTAATTGCAGACCTATTTCCAAAAGCAAAACCTGGTGGTCGTCCTCGTAACGTATCAATTTATGCAGTATTAAATGCAATTATGTACGTACTTTGCCAGGGATGTACATGGCGAGCATTACCCGGAGATTTTCCAGCCTGGCAAACAGTTTATGGCTATTTTCGTAGATGGCAAAAAGATGATATATGGCTTATAATACACGACAAACTTTACCAATGGGTTAAGGTTTCAGCAGATCGTGAGCCGAGTCCATCAGAAGCTGCTGTTGATAGCCAATCAGTGGAAACAGCAACCATATGGCAAAAAAATATATTGTGGATTATAAACGAAGCGGAGTTATCACACTTACAATCGCTAACTAAAACGGGTAAGCATAAGGCACGAACTATTACCCGTGCGAACATTCTTCTAATGGCGAGTGAGAGTTATCCAGATAACGCGATCGATTCGACCCTAAGAGTTAATGTTTCGACCGTCGAGCGCACCCGTGAAAAATTTGTGGTTGGGGGACTTGAGTATGCACTTGAAGACCGTCCCCATCCCCCAAAGCCTCGTAAACTTGATGGCAAGCAAGAAGCTTTTTTGGTAGCCACCGCTTGTTCGACTGCACCCGAAGGACGAACTCGTTGGACAATGCAGCTTTTAGCAGAGCAGTTGGTAAATCTTGGTATCGTTGATTCGATTTCTGACGAAACAGTACGTCAAACTTTAAAAAAAACGAAGTAAAACCGTGGTTAAAAGAACAGTGGTGCATACCTAAAGTTGATGCCGAGTATGTTTTGCGAATGGAAGATGTATTGGATTTATACAACGAGCCGTGTGCGTTCCCAAGCGTCCAGTAATTTGTTTTGATGAGACTCCATATTAACTCATAGAAAAAGTTAGACAACCATTGCCTCCAGAACCTGATCAACCAGAGCGTTACGACTACGAGTACAAGAGAAATGGAAGTGTTAATTTATTTGCGTATTTCCAACCATTGGCGGGTTGGCGACACATCGAAGTAACAAAACAACGCACGCTCGTTTGATTTTGCAAAACAGATGAAGGACTTAGTAGATATTTATTGCCAGGAGGCAGACGTTATTCGTCTGGTAATTGATAACCTAAACATACACAATCCAGCCGCATTATATGAAGTTTTTGATCCGCAAGAAGCTCGTAGAATTGTTCAAAAACTAGAGTTTCACTACACCCCTAAACACGCGAGGAACGTTAAATCAGGTTGAAATTGAATTTTCTATTTTATCTCGCCAATGTTTAGATAGACGAATTAGTGATCGCGCAGCGTGTCCCGAAGGGACTCTCGCTCACAGTTGGAGTTAGAAATTTCCGCTTGGGTTCTACTTATAGATTAAAGCTACTAACATGAATGAACAAAACTTTTCTACCTTAATCGCTCTTTTACAATACAGATCTCTAAACAAACCTAATCAGAAAGCTTTCACTTTTTTGCGAGACGGAGAAGAAGAAGAAACTAGCTTGACTTATCAAGAGTTGGACAGGCAGAGTCGGACCATCGCTGCCCTGCTTCAGTCTTTGGGCATGAGTGGTGAGCGTGCCTTACTAGTCTACCCACCCGGTTTGGATTTCATTGCTGCTTTCTTTGGTTGTGTATATGCAGGCGTGACTGCTGTCCCTGCTTCTCTACCTCGACCCGACCAGTCTCTGGAGCGTCTTCAAGCTATTGCAGGGGATGCACTGGCAACAATGGTGCTAACTAACAGAAGCTATTTAGCCAACGTAGAGCCACAGCTTATCAATACTCCAGACTTGCAGGCTTTAAACTGGCTAGCGACAGACAATGTTCTCAATAACTTGACAGAAAAATGGCAAGAACCCGTAATTGATAAAGAAACGCTAGCTTTTCTTCAGTACACTTCTGGTTCTACAGCTAAACCAAAAGGTGTAATGGTAAGCCACGGAAATTTACTGTATAATTTAGAATACATTGACTATGATTTTCAACACACACCGAGCAGTGTGGCGGTGACGTGGCTACCTCATTTTCATGATATGGGCCTCATTGATGGGCTCTTAAAACCCGTATATCAGGGAATCCTATGTTACATAATGTCGCCTGAATCTGTTATTCAAAAACCTGTTCGGTGGCTTCAGGCGATTTCACGATATAGGGCAACTCATAGCGGAGGTCCTAATTTCATTTATGAGCTTTGCATACACAAGATTACTCCAGAGCAGCGCACAACTCTTGATTTAAGCAGTTGGAATGTGGCTTACAACGGCGCGGAGTCGATTTCTAGAAAAACTCTAGAACAATTTGCAGAAGTCTTTATGCCTTATGGTTTCCAATGGAGTGCCTTTTGTCCAGCTTATGGGCTTGCAGAAGCAACGCTTAAAATTTCAAGTGTACGAAAAACATCTGTTCCTAGTTTTTATACAATTGAGGCGGCTGCGCTTAAAGAGAATCGTATTATCAAGGCTTCGGAACATGAGCAAAATGCACATACACTTGTAGGGTGTGGTCGTCCTGAGTTTGATACAAAGGTTATTATTGTCTGTCCCAAATTGTTGACCCAGTGTTCGCCTAGTGAAGTCGGGGAAATTTGGGTATCAGGTTGCACAGTGTCTCAGGGATATTGGAATCGTCAGGAGGAGACAGAACGAACTTTCGGTGCCTACCTGGCGAATACTGGTGAGGGTCCCTTTCTACGTACAGGGGATCTGGGTTTTCTCAAGGACGGCGAGTTGTTTATCACTGGTCGCCTTAAGGATTTGATCATCATCGGTGGTCGCAACCATTATCCCCAAGACATTGAAATACTGGTAGAAAAGAGTCATCCAGCCCTCAGGTCGGGTTACGGTGCAGCATTTTCAGTTGAAGTAGATGGGCAAGAGAGACTGGTGGTTGTTCAGGAGGTAGAAAGTAGTTACCTGCAGAATTTAAATGTTAATGATGTGGTTCGAGCCATTTGTCAGGTGGTGTCGGAACAGCAAGGATTGCAGGTTTATGTTGTGGTACTAGTCGAGTCCGAGAGCATCCCAAAAACTGCCAGTGGCAAAATACAGCGCCATGCTTGCCAAGTCAGCTTCTTGGCAGGTAATCTCGCTGTAGTGGGTGAGTGGAGGAACAAAATCGTATCTGAACAGAGCCTCCTAAGGTCCTCTCCAAATAGGAACAGTTCTAGTGTGTCAACCCACATAGACAGAGAATTGCCAACAACAAAAACTATTAAAGATTGGCTAGTTTCATGGCTGACTAGGCAGCTAAGTTTAGCTGAAACCGTCATCGACATTCATCAACCTTTCTCCTACTATGGACTAGGTTCTGTAGAGGCTATGATTCTGGTCGGGGATTTAGAGAGCTGGCTTGGTCATTCCCTAACTCCCACCTTGGTCTGGAATTATCCTTCTATTGCAGCTTTGGCTCAGTATCTAGCTGTCGATAATACGTATAAAGATGAGAGGAGTGCAACTTACTTTTCCCCATCTCAGCGATTCGGGGAGGAAGCGATCGCCATTATTGGTATAGGCTGTCGTTTTCCTGGTGCCAACAACCCAGAAGAATTCTGGCAAATCCTTTCCAATGGAGTGAATGCCATCACTGAGGTTCCTATAGAGCGATGGGATAATAAAACTTTCTATGATCTGAATCCAGCCATACCTGGAAAATTGATTACCCGCTGGGGTGGCTTCCTAGAGCAGGTAGACCTATTTGATCCTCACTTCTTCAATATTTCCCCGCGTGAGGCAGAGACAATAGATCCTCAGCAACGGCTACTGCTAGAAGTAGCATGGGAATCTCTGGAAAATGCTGGACAGGCACCTGACAAACTGGCTGGCAGTCAAACGGGAGTGTTTGTGGGAATAAGTACTAGTGATTATTCCCAGTTTCTGCTGGAAGATCCTGTGCTAATTAATGCTTACACTGCTACTGGCAGCGCCCATAGCATTGCGGCAAATCGGTTGTCCTACCATCTCGATCTACGTGGACCTAGTATGGGAGTTGATACTGCTTGCTCTTCATCGCTCACTGCAGTGCATCTAGCCTGTCAAAGCTTACGTCATGGTGAGTGTAATCTGGCGATAGCAGGAGGAGTAAACTTAATGCTGTCGCCAAATTTGACTATCTCCCTTTCTCAAGCACAGATGATGGCGGCTGATGGTCGTTGCAAAACCTTCGATGCTGGGGCTGATGGTTATGTACGAGGGGAAGGCTGTGGAATTGTAGTTCTCAAGCGCCTCTCTAATGCTCTCAGAGACGGAGATAAAATACTAGCACTAGTGCAAGGGTCGGCGGTCAATCAAGATGGTCGCAGCAATGGGATTACAGCACCAAATGGACTTGCTCAGCAGGCAGTTATTTGCCAAGCTATGGAGAATGCTGGGGTTGCACCAAGTCAAATTAGCTATATTGAAGCCCACGGAACAGGAACATCTCTAGGCGATCCTATTGAGGTTCAGGCTTTGACAACTTTACTCGGGCAAGGACGTTCACAAGACCAGATTTGCGGAATTGGCTCGGTCAAAACTAATATTGGTCATTTGGAGGCGGCAGCTGGAATTGCTGGATTGATTAAGGTTGTACTATCTCTGCAGCACAGTGAAATCCCGCCTCATCTGCACTTGAAAAAGCTTAATCCTCATATTTCTTTTGAAAATAAACCATTTTTTATCCCAACTAAACGTCACCCCTGGTCTAAAGGTACAGAACAACGCTTTGCAGGAGTGAGTTCGTTTGGATTCGGTGGTACTAACGCTCATGTTGTAATCGCAGAGGCTCCTGTACCCATTACTCCATCTGGTAGTGATGCTGAGCGCCCTCTATATCTATTGACATTATCTGCAAAAAGTAATATTGCTTTACAACTTCTAGCCCGTCGCTATGAAGAATTCTTAACAGCCCATCCCGAAGCGTCACTTGCAGATGTTTGTTTCACTGCTAATATTGGGCGAGCACATTTATCTCATCGTCTTGCGCTCACGATTAATTCTCGTGAACAATTGTGTGAACAACTGACAACCTTTGTTAATGGACAGCAAACGCCCGACCTATCCAATCCTCAGCAAGTTTTTACATCCTTTCAACAGCTTAAGGAACCAACTATCGTATTTATGTTTCCAGGGCAGGGAGCGCAGTATGTGAATATGGCTTTGGAACTTTATCAGGTTGAACCGACGTTTCGTCGGGCTGTTGATATCTGCTCAGAATTTCTCAAGCCTCATCTAGGACTTGATCTACGCAATGTGTTGTACCCAAGCAAAGAACAAGTAGAAGATGCAACACAGCAACTTAACCAAACGCTAATTACCCAACCAGCAATTTTTACGATCGAGTATGCTCTAGCTAAGTTATGGATGGGGTGGGGAGTGCATCCTCAGGCGATGATCGGTCATAGCATTGGTGAATATGTAGCAGCTTGTCTGGCTGGCGTCTTTTCTCTGGAAGATGCATTGGCACTGGTAGCTGCACGAGGAAGATTAATTCAGCAACTTCCTAGTGGAAGCATGCTTGCAGTTCCACTTTCAGAAGAGAAAGTGCAATCTCTTATGGGTAATAACCTCTCCTTAGCTGCGGTTAACGGACCATCTTTGTGCGTAGTTTCAGGTTGTAAAGAGGCTGTAAACCAATTACAAAACCGACTCACTGAACAAGGTATAGACAGTCGTTGTCTACATACGTCCCATGCTTTTCATTCAGAAATGATAACTCCCATTTTAGAACAATTTACTGAACGAGTAAGAAAAATAAACTTGAAGCCATTTAACATCCCTTACGTGTCAAATGTCACTGGTACATGGATAACAGATGCAGAGGTAACAGAGCCGAGTTACTGGGCCAGGCATTTACGTCAAACAGTGCGCTTTGCGGAAGGCTTACAAGAGTTGTTGAAAGAACCCTCCCAAATTCTGCTCGAGGTGGGACCAGGTCGGACTTTGAGTAAATTAGCCAATCACCATCCAAATAAAGAGCCTGAGCAAATCGTATTAGCTTCGGTACGCCATCCGCAAGAAAGTCTATCGGATACAGCATTGTTGTTAAAGACATTTAGTCAGATATGGTTGTCTGGGGTACAGGTAGATTGGCCAGGATTTTATCGCTGTGAGCCACCACGTCGTCGTCTTTCCTTGCCCACCTATCCCTTTGAGCGCCGTCGTTACTGGATTAATGCAAAATCGCCATCATTATTTCCAGATAATAACCTGGCAAGATTAGACAAAAGACTAGACATTACTGACTGGTTCTATATCCCGTCATGGAAACCTTCTTTGCTACCCAATCCCACTTCCTCGTCTCAAGCAGAGTCTGGAGACGAGCGATGGCTCGTATTTGTTGATATGTGCGGTATGGGTTCCGAGTTAGTTAACAGACTAAAACAGAAAGGCAAGAATATCACTATAGTGACGGTGGCAGAGCAGTTTAGCAAACTGAGTGAGGATATTTATACTATTAATCCTCAAAATTACGATGATTATGATGCATTGATTAAAGAAATGATTGCACTTGGTAAAATTCCCCAAAATATTGCTCATTTATGGAGTGTGAACACTTCGAGCAAGCACCAAACGGGCGAGTATCTAGAATTCAAAAGTTTGCTATTTTTAACGCAAATTCTTAGCAGGCAAAAAATTACTACTCAACTTCAAATTTGGGTTGTATCGAACCAGATCCAACCAATCAACGGTAAAGAGACACTAGACTCTGAGAAAGCAATGGTATTAGGGCTATGTAAAAGCATTCCACAAGAATATCAAAACATCACTTGTCGGAGTATTGATGTAGTTCTTCCTCAAACAGGCACTTGGCAAGAAGAAAAAATTATAGACCAAATCTTAGGTGAATTTACAGCATTGTCATCTGACTTAGTTGTTGCCTACCGCGATCATTATCGCTGGGTGCAAACATTTGAGCCAGTGCGTTTGGATTCCGCAGTTGTGGAAAAAACATCGCTAAGGAAACAGGGCGTTTACCTAATTACTGGCGGACTAGAAAGTATTGGGGTTGTGCTAGCGGAGTATCTGGCACAAACCGTGCAAGCAAAACTGATATTCCTCGAGAGTTCTATTTTGCCTGAAAAGCAAGAATACTCACAATGGTTAGAAACTCACGATAGCCAAAATGAGGTTAGTTGCAAGATCCGAAAACTGCAAGCGTTGGAAGAGTTAGGGGCAGAAGTTTTGGTAGTGGTTACAGATGTTACGAATTATGAACAAATGTACCAAAGCCTTGCACTTGAGAAAATCGGTCAAATTCATGGAGTTATTCACTCAACTGAAAAGATGAGCAAAACAAATTTTTGCTCAATTCAAGAAATGGGTGAAGCGGAGTTAGAACAAATGCTTGACTCTAAATGTCGCGAGATTGTTGTTTTAGAAAAAGTCTTGCAAGGCAGGCAGTTAGATTTTTGTGTCATCCTCTCTTCATTATCTTCGGTTTTAGGAGGATTTGGATTAGCGGCTTATTCGGCAGCAAACGTTTTCATGGATGCCTTAACTTACCGACACAACCAGACTCACTCCTTGCCTTGGCTAACCGTGAATTGGGACAAATTGCAACTGGATGCAACCAGCAAACAAGAGGCAAATTGGCAAGCATATAACAAGGAATTAGCCATCACTAAAACAGAAGCCTTAGAAGTGTTTAAACGGATTTTATCTTTAAGTGAGGTGACTCAGGTTGTTGTTTCAACAGTGGATCTAAAAGCAAGAAGCTATCGTAGCTTTAATCTCGACCCTCTACCGGATACAAAATCTTCCAGTCAAGAAAACTCGTACTCACTCTATTCAAGACCGAATCTTAGCAAACCCCTTATTGCTCCGATTAACAAGCTGGAAAAACAAATCGCTGAGATGTGGCAAGAAGTTTTAGGGGTCGAGCAAGTTGGTATTTATGACAACTTCTTTGAGCTGGGGGGAAACTCCCTTATAGCCACCCAATTAGTTTCCCGGTGGCGAGCAATTTTCCCAATTGAGTTACCATTGCGTAAACTTTTACTTCAGGCATCGACTGTAGCAAAGCAAGCAGAAATAATTGAAGAACTTCTCCTAGAAAAAATTGAAGAATTATCTGAAGAGGAAGTTGAAGTTATTTTGTCTAATGGATGAGTATCAATCCGAATTCACAAGCGTAAGTGTAGGAGCAATACGGTTCGGTTAAGCTCTAATACCAATTCTCTGTGAAGCTGCACATTATTTTTACCCCTCCTAATTTCCCCATGAATTAGGGGAGGTGCCGCAGACGGTGGGGTTCTTTCTATGCATCTTCATATGGAAACGGTATAACAACATTAATTGGCTTTGGCGATTACACGACGCAGTCCATCACAGTCCTGAACGTTTATACTGGCTTAATGTAGAACTTTCTCATCCTCTTAATAACAGGACTTACGCAACTGGCACAATGCGATCGCCAGATGATAGTACATGAGTATTAATTAAATCTGATTTTGAAAGCCTTGTCTTCGTAATAGAAGTCGCTGTCTTGGAAGCAAAGCATGAAATATTCATGAGAAAATAGGTAGAAGTTGTATTAGATAAATTTGCTAACGGTAATGAGATTTACTAAGCTTAGTTACTGCCAATACTTATTAAGTAGCCAAATTAATTATACAATTACCAATTTGGCAGAGCATTTAGAGAGTATTAGTCATGATGCCATTAACTATTATTTGAAAAGAGAGAAATTAACACCTCGTTTACTATGGGATAACGTGAAAGAGCTAGTTGAACCTGATGACAATGGTTACATAATATTTGATGATAGCGTTTTAGATAAAAGGTATTCGGAAGAAATAGAATTGGGATGCTCCCCCAAATTTGGACAACTGCTGGACGATATTCTGATCCTGGTATGGAATACTATGAGCAAAAATACCAGGATTTGCTCCTCAAACATCTCCAGAAGAAAGCGCAAGCTTTTGGTCTTCAAATGGTCCCCAAATCTCAAGATAAGGAGGAAGCTTCATTTGATCAAACCCTTTCTACATAAGCTTTACGTCAAGTGTTTCTTGAAAGTTGATCCAATAGGTTGGTGATATTTTCACTTGTATATCCTATCTCGGTTGGCAATTGAGTTTGTAGTGATAGGAGAATTTGCGTTAATTGAGATTTAATTATATCTGGGTCTTCAAATCTATCAAGTAACTTCTTGATGATTGGGTTCAGTATTAATTTAATTTGAGCTTCTTGAATGTGGTCTACTGCCTGAGTTTTCCTCAATGCATATTTTTTAAGTATAAAAATGTTTTGCGATTCAATTTCAGTACAAACTTTTTGAATTAAAGTAGTAGTCACATACTCTACTAGAATAGGTTGCAATGTGAGGAAAGTTATATTTCGACCAAGTATTAACTGTGTAGTACTTCCAAGAAAACATCTCCGATCTAAAGTTTCTAGAGCTTCAAGTAACTGAGAAGATGATACAAATGGTAGTAGCTCGCATTCTATATCTGCTAGTGTCACAGTTCCACGATTAAGTGATATCCAATATATTAATTCTTCCTCCAAACTGGATAAGCGATTAAACTGACGTTCTAGTATATTTTTAACCTCACCGAATACTACTGTTTTTCGAGATAAAAAACTGGAAACCTTACCATTAAATAGGTCATGAATCGTGGTGGCAACAACTTTTAGAGTTAGAGGATTACCGCTATATAATTGAATAAGATGCTCCCACTCCTTTTGGGAGCCAGAAAAATTTCCTTTGGTATTAAAGATTTTTAGTACGTCTGATATTGTTAAACCAGTCACTTGCAAAGTCCTAACTGGTAGAATTTCGCCTTCTAAAATTGCAACTTCCTTGGGCTTCTCTCGAGAAGTTAATACCAAACAACTATTGTGATATACCTCTCCTACTTGCCAAAAAAAATCGCCATAAACTTCATAACTGTCTCGGTAACAACCTCCATGACTGCTGTATAAGACCTCTGATTTATCAGCAGTGGATAAAATAGTATCAACGTTATCAATTATGAGTAGGCAACGGTGTTTTTGTAAATATTGTAGCACTATTGATTGTTTTTGATTGATAGTCTCACATAGACTTGAATTTTGTTGTTTCTCGAAACAACAAATTAAATCAGTAAGAAATGAGTCAAGAGATGGAGCATTGCGTAATGATCGCCAAATAACATATTCAAACTGTGCCTGAATTTGCTCTGCTAATTTCACAGATAAAGCCGTTTTGCCAATGCCATCGATTCCCAAAATTGTAACTAATCGGCAGTAGTCTTGATTAATCCATTTTGACAATACGTCTAGTTCTAATGTACGTCCATTAAAATTAGATACATCAATAGCTTCACCCCAAGATTGATAAAGCGAATTACCTTGAAAATTTGAGTCATTAAAATATTTTTTTTTACATGATGTAGGGTTTACATATTGTCTTAAGGAAATGTAAGGTAATTGTTCCAAACTATCATTAGCTAAATTTATCTGCCGTTGTATTATGGCTTCTCGAAAATTATTTTTATTAATTTTGTCTTTCAATACAGATGAAAGTAACTTCCATAACTGAAAGCCAATATACTTGATATATCCATCATCATAGTCTAACCCTTCAGCAATTTCGGAGTAACTTTTTTGCTCCCAGCATAGGCAAAAAACTGATTTTTGTAAATTATTTAAAGTTTCTTGACCAAGAATTGATTCCACGATAGCTAAAGCTTCTTCAGGCATCACTTTCATTACTAGACATCTCCAAAAAAGTACTACTCTACTGAGGGAGCGACACAAAAGCTAGGAGCCAAACAGTTCTCTCTCGCTATATAACAGCTAGTGTTGTTAGCTAAAATGCTGATTAAAAGGTACTTTTCCGATGTCCGGATGTTTGACTGAAATGTCCATGTGGCAGGAGTTCTAAAAAACTTTGTGATCTACTGATAATAGGTGTAACCTGACTCGCTCCATGCACAAAACCCTGATTCATCTAGTACTTTAAGTCTATTTCTCCAGCAGCAGCTAATTCCAACATATCTGGGTTTGCTTGTTTTTTTTCCCATACTACGGGTCTTGTTTTCCTTTATGCCTCTTCTTTACCCGTTTCCAAATGACCCTTTTTTTTCGCTCTTCCATAACTTTCGTAAGATAATAATCAAAGGCAAAATCTGAAGCCCAGACACTGTTAGGCATTTGAACTTTCATTTCTGGCACAAAGCCCGCAATATTGATTCTTGCGTAAGCCCTTTCACAACAACAATTGCAGAATATTATTTCGTTAGAGTGATGAAAGAGCGATAGCTTCTATTGTCTGCTCAAGTTTCTATCTATTATGAAATGCATCTCCCTAGTTCCTTTTTGTTAATTAGTAAGGTTTCCAGATTATTATTAAAGTGATATAGAAATTAGGTCCGATTTCGGAACACAAGTTTAGTTAAAATCCTATTACAACAGGCTTTTCAGCCTCAGCATTTTTTTAAAATTAAATTGTAGTCCTATATGACCAAGACTGCTCGGTTTTGTTTCTGCTTATTCACTTCCAACAGTACAGTTAATTGTTTCTTATTACAATCATTCCACAATTATATTTTTTAATGGATTGTATAAGGAAGAAGACATAGTATTTTTGGAAGAATGGTAACTGCCTAGCTAGTAGGGGTAAAGACAAGATACGCGCAAAATTTATCACGATGTAAAGTTTTATAACAAATTTATTTAGAAGCCTAAATTTAACCTAGCGTGGCAAAACTTACTAGAGAAGAGCGGAAACACAGCAATTCCAAATTCAAATTTTGACAACGGGTAGAGTCTAGCTTGAGGAT